>DASRRN010000615.1:0-3264 GCA_035695685.1 Acidobacteriaceae bacterium
GCCGCAGGCGAAGAGTTGCGTCAGCTCATTCAACTGCACGCGGAAAAGACCGCCAGCACCCGCGCTCACCGCATTCTCTCCGACTGGTCCAACCTCTCCTCGCGCTTCCTGCGCCTAACCCCGCTCTCCCAAGCCTGAAGCTAGGGGCTCCGGCCCGGCAACAATCGACGGGTGCCCCACATCTCGCTAGTTTTTCGCGAGATGTGGGATACCACCGCACTACACCGGCGACCGCTCACCCTCAAGAAACAGTCCACGGAACAGGACGGGTACCCGTTTCGTCAAAGGGTACGTGGGCCGAAAACGATGGGCGAAGCCCAACGATGGCTGTCCAAATTAGCGGAGAAGCCGTGGTTAGTGTGCAAGTAAAGCGCTGATGGCACGAACCGAGTTGGTCTCAAACAGAATTGGGTTGGCTACTTGCCCCCTCAAGCCAAAACAAGGCTTGAATGGGCCACCCAGCCTCATGATCGCCTGTCGGCATTGGCGTTCGGTACAGGTTCTCCCAGGACTGGGAAATTCTCAGTCGTCCCTGCGGGACTGGTCTTGCTGTGAACCTACACCCAGCACTGCGTGCTGGGCTATTTTCAGCCGTCCCTTCGGGTCCCACGGCAGGCTGGGGCAGGCTGATTCCGGTACTCATGGCGGGCTTTTCCAGAAATGAACAAATGTCCACGCCCGCAGGTAGACCACTGCCAGGCACCGCCATTTTCTGGTAGAGAGAAGGGGTGCGCATGATAGAAGCCGCCGCGCGTAACGTCCGAGCGATATCTTTCGACGTGGAAAGATGTATCGACTTTACCGGCGCACCCAAAGGAGGGAGAGCATGCTGCTATCTGGGAGTCTGCCCCTGGCGCCCATACCCGGCAATGGCGCAAAGGTGTTAGCCCGAACTATCTGGAGAAACAGCTACGCCCGGCAGAAAACGATAGCCGATTCCACGCACGGTTTCAAGAAAAACAGGCTCGGCCGGATTGTCCTCAATGTAACGGCGCAGACGGACCATGAAGTTATCGATGGCCCGAGTGTCTGTGTCCTCGCGCACTCGCCAGACCTGTTCCAACAGCTCCTTGCGTGAGACGATGCGCCCCTGGTTGAGCACCATGTAGCGGAGAAGGTCGCACTCCATGAGAGTAAGGCGCACAGTCTTGGTTGGTGTTATGAGTTCGAGCGAGTCAAAGTGGATGGTGCGCCCGGCAAAGGTGAAGCTAGACGGCGAGGCAATGCTGCGCGTCGGTTGGACTGGCGCCGCGGCAAGCCCAGGGCGAAGCCATGCCATGCGCCGGAGCAGGCCCTTGAGACGCGCCAGAAGGATGGAAAGATCAAAAGGCTTGGGAAGGTAGTCGTCCGCCCCGGCGCTGAACCCTTCGAGCACATCCTCCGGACGACCGCGGGCGGTGAGCATGAGAATGGGCACGAAATTCTGTTGCGCTCGTAACTCCGCGGCGACTGAGAACCCATCTCGTCCCGGGAGCATGACGTCCAGGATGATGGCATCGATGGGCTCAATGGCGATCATCTCCAGGGCGGTTTCGCCGTCCACCGCCAGTTGTGCGGTGTAGCCTTCCGCGCGCAGATTGAAGAGCAGACCCTGCGCCAGATGAGCCTCGTCTTCTACCACCAGAATGTTGGTGCTCATGAATGTACCCCTTTGCCGGCGGCCGAGAGCGCACGGGGAAGCTGCAACCGTATGGTGGCCCCGCGGCCTTCACCTTCCGATTCGGCGGTCACGTCTCCGCCGTGCTGGCGTGCGATGGATCGAACCAGGAAGAGGCCGAGACCGGTCCCCTTAATCCGGAAGACATTGCGGGCCGGCACCCGGTAAAAGCGCTTGAAGATTCGCTTCAAGTGCGGAGACGCAATGCCCAGGCCCTGATCCGAAACCGCAAGCATCAACCAAGCCTCGCCGTCGAGGGAGAGAAGCACCTGGAGTTGCGGCCCGTGGGGCGAATACTTGACCGCGTTATCGAGGATGTTGAGCACGGCGGTGTGCAGGTCCTCCGGGTTGCCCACAACTGCCAGCTGCTCGGCATCCGGTTCTACGGTGAACTGGATAGTCGACTCCTGCAGGTGGTAACGCTGCAGCGTAATGCGGATGCAGTCGCGAACCACGTCGTCGAACTGGAGCTGCAAACGAACCCGGTGGCGTCCCCGCTGACCTACTTCCCCCGCCTTGAGCACTTGTTCGACCGTGGCCAGGAGGCGTTCCGCATCAGAGAGCATGATGTCGTAGAACTCTTTCCGTTGCGCCTCCGGCAGATCGCGCCGCTGCAGGGTTTCCAGATACAGGCGGATAGAGGTGATAGGGGTCTTGAGTTCATGAGTGACAGCGTTCAAAAAACTGTCGTGGCGCTCGTTCCGCCTTACCTCACGCACCAGAAATATGGTGTTCAGAATCAGACCTGCGATCAGCAGCAGGAACAGCGGAATGCCAATGACCAGCAGGATTACGCTGCGCCTGTTGATGATGATCCAGCCGACGTTGAAGGCGACCGCCACCGCGACCAGGCAGGCGCCAAGCGTGATGGAAAGAACGATCGCATTGCGGCGACTGGTGGTACGCATGCCCGAAGCCCCAGCCAAAGTATAGCGGCGTCAAAAGGGAAGGGCGCGACCGAAGCCGCGCCCTGGGTTGGCAACCAAACCGTGTGACTAGGAAACGCCCGCGGGGCGGGGATCATGGGGGTCGAACTGGGCCACCTTCACGTTGCTTGCCAAGCCGAGTTTCTTGAGCAGCCATATGCCATAGAAGTTCAGATCGAACTCCCACCAGGTGAGGCCATGCCTAACCGAAACCGGGTGTGCGTGGTGATTGTTATGCCAGCCTTCGCCCCCGGTGACCAAAGCTACCCACCAGTTGTTGCGTGATTCGTCGCGAGTGGAAAAGCGCCGGGAACCCCACATATGGGTGGCCGAGTTGACCAACCAAGTGGCATGCAGACCAAGGGTCACGCGCAAAAAGATGCCCCACATGACGCAAGACCATCCGCCAAACGCCAGCAATGCTAATCCCACGACAACCAAGGGCACGTAATGATATTTGCTCAACCAGATCTGGAAGCGATCCTTAGCCAGGTCAGGTGCGTAGCGGGCCATAAGCGCGGTCTCGTGGTGTAGGGCGTCGCCGGAGAGAATCCAGCCGGCGTGCGACCACCATCCGCCATCGTGGGGGGTGTGGGGGTCGCCTTCTCGATCGGTGAGCTGGTGATGCACGCGATGGGTGGCTACCCAGAAGATGGGTCCCCCCTCCAGCGCCAGCGTGCC
>DASRRN010000616.1:0-9153 GCA_035695685.1 Acidobacteriaceae bacterium
CGGAGCGATCAACCGGTTCTGGAAGCCGGTGCTGGTAAGCGCGCTCAATGAGGATCCGGATCGCATGTCGGTGCACTACGCCGGCCAGGTGATGCGCAAGTCGCTGCTGCTTTCGCCGGGAGCGGGGCGCATGGGTGTGCCTACGATTCCGCTGAGCGATCTATACAGCCGGGCGATTGATTACCTGCAGAGCCGCGGCGGGCAGGTGGACCTTGGCTCCGCTCCGGAATCGTTCCAGTGGTCTGAAGAAACACAGCAATGGACGGTCGCGACCCAAACCCAGACCCAGACCCAGAGCTTCACCAGCGACGCAATTATTCTGGCGTTGGCGTTCGAAGGGTTGAGCAAGTTGCTGCCGGCTTTGCCACCGAATCCCGAGGCAGAGCAGTTGGCGATGAACCTGGGTCGCTTTGAGCATTCGCCGATCACGGGCATTCACCTTTGGTTCGACCGGGAGATAACTGAGCTCGAGCATGCCATTCTGCTGGACACAACCATACAGTGGATGTTTCATAAATCCCGGCTGCAGCCAGAAAAGCGGCGCGGTGAGCCGGGGAGCTATATCGAGCTGGTGGTGAGCTCGTCTAAATCTCTGGTAGGTATGCAGCGTCAGGAGATCATTGACCTGGCTCTGCGCGAACTCGCGGAATTCTTCCCCCTGGTGGCGGAGGCGAAATTACTCAAGGCAACGGTGGTCAAGGAAGTGCGTGCCACCTACTCCATTCGTCCGCGGCTTGAGTTGCTGCGACCCTCGGCGGCAAGTCCATGGCCGCGGATTTTTCTGGCGGGTGATTGGGTTGCAACCGGATGGCCGGCCACGATGGAGGGCGCCGTCCGCAGCGGCTACCTGGCGGCCGAAGCGGTGGGCCGTGCCGGTGGGAAGCCAGCCTGCTTTCTGCAACCCGACCTGGCAGCGACCGGATTGATGCGGTTGCTACGTTGAACTAAGTTCCACCTTACGCGAAAGGTCTCCGTCATGGTTTCTTATGGAGGAGCCGGCCTAGGGAGAGGAAATCGATGGGCAACGACGTCTGGCCCTGCAACAACAGATCGGCCAAGGCCGAGGCGATCACGGGAGCGAACTTGAAGCCGTGCCCGGAGAAGCCGGCGGCAAAGACGACGTTGCGGAACTCCGGATGATGATCCACGATGAAGTCGTCGTCGGGGGTCATGGTGTAGAGACAGATAGCTGAATGCAGCAAACGAGAACGCGCTTGGTGGTAGTCGCCCGCCAGCCTGGGCATATACTTTGCAGCGGTCGCTGCGATGGGGTCCAGGTCGGCTGGTCCTGGGGGTTCGACAGCGCTGTCGGCATTCGGCAGGAAACTCCCTCCTATGTGTTCCGCCATCTTGACACCCAGGCCGGACACGTTGGGAAATCCATACGTGAAATTCTCCGGAAAGGCGAAGATGGGCAGGTGATCCGCCGCGAAAAGCTCCGGGGCCAGGGGATCGAACCACGCCAGCACCTTGCGCTTCACTGCCAACTGCAGTTGAAGATCGCGCAGTAGCTTTCCCGCCCATGCACCTGCGGTGATGATCAGACTGGCCACAGTGATGGTGTCATTGTCGAGGTGCACCCTTACTTCGCGGGCGGTTGCATCCCAGCCTTTCACGGGTTGCTCAAAAAAACACTGCACCCCAAGACTCCGGGCATAGGCGTGGCTGGAAGTGATCGCCGCGTCTACATCGAGCCAGCCTGCCCGTACATCGAACAGGCCGGAGTACTCTTCGGGGATTTCGAACGCGGGATAGCGGTGGCGCACCTCAGCTGCGGAGAGCGTTTCCACCTGCAGACGGTTGGCTGAGGCGCTGGCCTGAACTTCGCGGAGAAGGGCCTCGCCCGGAGGACCCATGTAGAGCATCCCGGTACGGTGCAACAGTTGCATGCCCATTTGCTCGGCGGCCTGTTCCCACAACTGGCCCGCGCGTTGTGCCAGCGGCACATAGCCGGTGCCTTCGGGATACGCGAGACGGTAGATGCGGGTGCCGCCGGAATGGCTGCCGCGGCTGTGCGGTGGCGTGAACTGATCGAAACCGGCAACGGAAAAGCCGCGCCTGGCCAACTCAACGGCGGCGAAACTGCCCATGGTTCCCAACCCGATGACGGCAATATCGTAGTGCCGGGTCATCCAAGCGGCTCCCGGGTTGGTATGCCGCCGGTCCGGCGCGCGGTCAACATCATCACCACACCGCCCATGGCAAATGGCCATCCGGTCACACCCTTCTGCTATCGTGAAACAACGCCGGGGTGCGACTACGTTGTACCCTAGCACATTGCCTATTCCTGGCCGACTAAGGGAGAGATGGATGCTGGAACGTTTACAAGTGCCCGGTGCGCCGGTGCCGCAGGGACCTTATTCAACGGTGGTGCGTGCGGGTGATTTCCTGTTTATTTCCGGTCAGGGTCCGGTGGATCCGATAAGCGGCGAGATTGATCCAGAGGCTAGCGTGCGGGACCAGACGCGGCTGGTCCTCAAGAACGTCCAGACGATTCTTCGTGGCTGCGGCGGCGATCTGAAGGACGTCGTCAAGTGCTCCGTATTCCTGCACGATGTCAGAGAGTTCGACCCGATGAACGAGGTTTATGCGGAAGTCTTTGGCGACATCAAGCCTGCACGGACCACGGTTGGGGCGGGCATGGTAGCCCTCGGCATGAAGGTGGAGATCGACTGTATTGCTTACCTGCCCAAGCCTGCTTAGGGGGCTGCGGAAAAATGGACGGTTTCTGCGGAGACGAGATAAAGAGCGTACCCCAGGGCCTTAAAGGCCAGATGATTTTGCTGGGTTTATGTACGGGCTAAAAGCCCGTACCCTGGAGTTTCTCTCATTTCAGAGAGTGCGGACAGATCCAAATCTACGGAATGCGCGAGTTTTCTGGAGCCACCACTCTGATGCTTTGTATCAGGGCACGGCTTCAGCCGTGCCGTTGGAGGCCAACAAAGATCTGGGCTTTAGCCCCTGCGCTTTTTTCTCTGCCAACTAGGTCTACCAGTCCTGCTTTGACAGGGTTCTGAACCATAGATGCGCGATGCCTTTCGTGCAGGATGTGCCATTGCAGGGGCTGAAGCCCAATTCTCTTTCCTTCCTTTACGGCCCGACTAAAGTCGTGCCCTGATACAAAGCCAAAACTCAGTATCCAATGGAGTTACTGTTGTTGAAGGACCATACGCTTGATCCATAGAAATGTAGAAACTCCAGTCGCATCGAGCTACGCTCGATGCGAGGGCTTTCGCTGAGAGGACTTAAGAGCCTGCTGTTTCTCTCCCCGTTCTCACGCAGGCTCTTAAGCCGGCGCCCGGTTTATTTAGCCGTGGATTTAAGCGGCGGAAGGTACTTTTTGTTGATTTTCGTGACTAAGGTGTAATTCGGATCAACCATCTGATCCAGATGGATCTCCGCGACCTTAGAGAGAAGCTCATAGGCATCCATCTCAGAAAGACCATAGTCGTTATGGATCCATTGGACCAGCTGGGTAAAGGCGATGCGCAGTGAGTCATCCAGAGGGCGGTAGATGCCGACTGCCATGATGTAGTCCGCGTTCTCAAAGCGCGGCCACGCGATTTCCTTGTGCTTGATCACCTCCACGCGCAGTTTCACTTTCATCGATATCTCCACCGCGGTGCCGTCCACTTCACCATCCCCCATCGCGGCGTGTCCGTCTCCCAGATAGAGTAAGGCGCCGGCGACGTTGACCGGCAAATACAAGGTGTTGCCGGTAGTCGCTTCGGGAGCGTCCATGTTGCCACCGTATTCCGCGGGGGTTAGGGAACTACGTGTCTCCCCATTAGCCGGCGCGACGCCCACGCAACCGAGGAATGGATGAAGCGGTATGGGCACGGTGAAGCTCGAGTCGTTGGCCTTAAAAGCAGCAGTATTCGCCTTCTTGTCGATCGCATAGGTCCAGTTCTCTTTGGGAATCGGACCGCCGAGCATCGGCGTATACGTGGTGCTGTTGATGGCGCCGAATCCTGGTCCTACGCTACCGAAGCCCTTGTCCGCATTGACCTCCACCGCGAGGAAGTGGATGGCAAGTGTGTCGCCGGGTTCCGCGCCCTCGATGTAGAAGGGGCCCGTCAGCGCATTGGGTCCCGGGGGCTTTATGCCCGCATCTTCGAGAGCGTGGCCATCCGCATCGACGGTATTAGTTTCGAGAACATCGCCCGGTTGCAGGCGAAGCACGGGCGTAGCGACGCCGTAGTCATACTTGAGCTCATTTAGTTTGAGCTCATATTGTGCGACATGCGGTTGCTGCGCAAGTGCCGGGAGTAGCACCGAGGCAAAAGTGGGAATAACGAACAAGCTGTAGATCGGGCGTACGACTGACTGCATGATTTCTCCTGAGCTTCTTGATTCTTTTCGCATGCCGAGGTCCATTGGGGACGCATCAACTGTGGCGGCCTGAAGTGCTACAGCAAACCCGTCCTCAAAACAGAATCTTCAACGCCAGCTGGACGTTGAACGGCTCTCCGGGCCCGATTCCCGGCGAGCCGCTATAGTCGCCGATGGTGTCACTACTCTGGCCGAAACCACCGCCGATGTACCCCGCGGGAGGGGCCAGGTTGGTGCGATTGAAGAGGTTAAAAATCTCCGCCCGAAATTGCGTCCGGATCGATTCGTGAATGGTGGTGTTTTTGAAGATAGAAAGATCCACATCCCCATATCCAGGGCCCACGACAGAGTTTCTGGCGACCGTGCCAAAGCTGCCGTTGGGCGCATCGACATAAGCAGCCGGATTGATCCATTGCACCGGTTGATGATTGGTGAGAGCGTGCGACACTCCACTGAACGGAGCACCCACCTGGACTCCACGATCGGTATTTTCTCCCGTGCCACTGGTGTCAGAAGAAGCGTGGATGCTGAAGGGTTCGCCGGTGCGGAAAGACAGATTTCCGTTGGCCTCCCAACCGTGCGTAAGCCACTGCGGCCCATGCGGCGAACCGGGAATGTCGTAGATGAGATAGGCATTGAAGTGGTGCCGGATGTCATAATCGGAATTGCCATAATCGCCGTAGAAGTTCGTGCTGTCTTGGGGTAATGCACCCACGTATTGGGTTACTTCGTCCAGACTGTGCGCATACGTGTAGTTGAACTGAGATACCAGGCCATGCCAGTTCGTCGTGCGCAAGGTTGTTTGCAGGCCGTTATAGCTGGAGGTGCCGATACCTTGAATTTCGTCGATGACGCCGAAATTGGGGAATTGAGAGAAATAAGGACGGCTCGCTTGTTGGAAGGAGAATACATTGCCCCCGGGAGTGACGACTTGTGAGTTATTGAATCCGCTGCCTGGCGCCGCTTGGTTGACGTCGCGCAGGCTAAGCAGGCGACGCCCCAGCGTGCCAACATAACCAACCTGCAGGACGGCATTCTTGCCCAGGCCTTTCTGAACATTCAGGTTGAAGCTCATGTCGTATGCGGTGCGAAAGTTCTGGCTCACCGAAAACAGATTGAAGACATTGCTGCCCGCGATGGACAAATTTCCGTTGGGAAATAGAGGAGCATCTTTCTGGATGGTGTACCCATTTTCCTGAATGGTATAGACGGGATTGATTCCAGCCGGATTTCCTTCCACTCCGATCGGCCCGTTGTTAGCTGTTGAAGCAGCAGCCAGGCTCGATGAATTATCCAGGAAAGGCACAATGGCGGGTGTGTCAAAGAACAGGCCAAACCCCGCTCTGATCACCAGGTCGCCGTCTTCCTTGGGCTGAAAGGCTAAGCCAACGCGAGGGCTCACATTGGTCCAGATCTTGGGATAAAGCGAAGGGATACCGCTGCCCGCGACGACCAGGCCGCCCTTCTTTGGATCGAACACGGAAACATCGGCGTAGTTGGTGTGCAGCGGACCCTCGTAATCGTAGCGCAGCCCATAGTTAAAATTGAGCCTGCGGCTCGCTTGCCAGGCATCCTGCGCGAACGCGGTAAAGCTGTTGAGAAATACCTGGCGTTCCTGGTCTCCGCGGACAATCGTCGACTGATAAACATTGCCGCCCATAAAGTCGGCTAGGGTCAGCACGTTGTAGTCAAACGAACCGTTTTGGCAAGCCTGCTGTACGGCAGGACTGGAGGCAAAGTATCCGGTGCATTTGGGCGAGCCGTCGGCGTTGGTGTAGTCGGCGGCCCAGGGGCCGGCAGTTCCGTTAAAATAGAACGCCCCGCGAGCGCCGGTGTTGTAAAAGGAGTCTACTTGCGCCTGGCGAATCTCGCCACCGAAACGCATCTGGTGTTTGCCGATCGAGTATGACAAGGCGTCTTCCAGGTGACCGGTGATGTCGTTACGTCCAGAGTTCGGCGTGAGCCCTGTGCTATCGAAACCGGTGATGGCGATCAGGGGAGCTCCGATGAGGTTGCTGTTCGTGACCCCGGTGTTCAACCCCAGGGACACGGGATCGAAGCTGTGATTAGCATCGGAAAAGACCTGGTTGAAGTAGCTCACGCCGATCAGTGCCTGGTTGGTCAAGCGAGGCGAGAACGTGGTGTTGTAGACCAGGGAGTAGTTCTGCACGTGAATGGGCGCGACCTGGTAGTAGTACGAGAGGTGCGAACCAATAGGCGCCGTCTGTGTGCCCTGGCCTACAAACCAGCGAAAGGAGAGTCGGTTGTTCTGGTTGAAGTTGTGGTCCAGCTTGACCAGTCCGTTGTGACTGTATCCGCTCTCCGCATTGGGGTTGAAATAGTTGTTTGCGGCTGCCGGTCCATTGAGTGCCGCGGCGGGCCAGATGGTGCCCAACAAGGAGGCGGAAACGGGGTTCTCTGGCAAGCCGTAAAACTGCAGCATCTGGTTTGCCGACTGCTGATAGCTCAGCGATGGCTCCGTGGATTGAGCCTGGTTGCCAATGAGAAATTTCTGCTCTTCGTAAGTGACAAAGAAGAACGTGCGATCGCGCAGGATAGGTCCGCCGGTTGAGAACCCATATTGCTGGTTGCGCAATTTGTTCTTGGATGAGCCTGCGGGAGCGAAGGGTGTGCGTGCGGCAAGCGCTTCATTACGGTTGTAGTAGTAAGCGCTGCCATGCAACTGGTTGGTTCCCGACTTGATCACCATGTTGACGGTTCCGCCAGGATTGCGCCCGGTCTCGGGGCCGGCCTGCGTCTGCAGCGAAAACTCCTCCACCGAATCCAGCGGCAGTACGACGCCGGCTATACTTTGCACCCCGCCCTGATTTACCGCCATAATGTTCCACCACTGGTCGTTATTGTCCGATCCCTCAATCTGCCAATTGACCTGGTTCGCACGGGCGCCGTTGACCGAACCGTTCGCCCCTCCGGCGTAGCCGGCGAAACCCGGTGTCAGCGCAATCAGTTGGGTGTAGTCACGCCCGTTCAATGGAATATTTTGTACAGTGCTGTCGGGGATCACCGTGGTTTGCGTGGTCGTAGTGGTGTCCAGGGAAAGCCCTGCGGCGTCTACTTCGACCGTTGTCGCCGTTTGAGCGATTGCCAGCCTCAACGGGAGACTATAGAGAGAACCAGCGGTCACCGGAATTCGATCCACCTTCAGGGTCTCGAATCCGGTCGCGGTCGCCGTCACCGTATAGGCACCCAGCGGCAGATCCACGAAGCTGTATTCACCGGCGCTCGAGGAGAGGGTTGAGTGTGTCACACCGGTAGCGTCGTCCACGGCCAGCAGCGCCGCGTTGGGGATCGCCGCTCCAGACGCGTCGGTCACGGACCCGTTGATTCCACCGCGAAAGGTTTGCGCGTACGCGGTGTTGGCCAGCAACATCAGCAGGAGAAGCCGTCCAATCCAGGATGGGGAAGAGAGCACACGAGAGTGCGACATCGAAGGAGCCTCCGAGACTAAGTGATAGAGCGACGAACCGAGCCCATGATTCTAGGTCGCGTACACACAGCTGCCTTGGGGTCTTGTCTTCGACGTGGAAGGAAGGGTAACTATTACAACTACATTTGGTACGGAACGACTGGGACGTTCCAGTCAGTTATAACGTATTCGAGCACATCCGAAAAATCAAGCGAAAATGTTGCTACAAGTGCTGGAACTACTGTGTTCCCTCGGCCTTCAAACTTCAGTAGCGCAGTATGATTTCATCGTCCTTCAGGGCGCCCCGGCCGCTCTCAGGCTTCAAGGTGTTTGCCGCGGGTCTCGGGAAGAAACAGAACCCCGAGGATCATGATCAGATAGGCGCCCGAACCAAAAATAGAGATCGCTAAACCAAGGGAAGTATATCCGCTGACGTAGCCGACGAGCGTGGGAAACAACGCTCCCGCTCCGCGACCGAAGTTATACGCAAAGCCTGCACCCGAGGCTCGCATGGAGGTGGGAAAGAGTTCGCTGAAGTAAGCGCCCATGGGACTGAACGATCCGGAAGGGAAGAAGCCCAGGGGAAAGCCGAGCACCAGCATCAGATGGTTCGAGATAGAAAAGCCGGAGTAGAAGATCACCGCCAAAAAAGAGCAAGCAGCAAACAGAATCAAAGTGCGCTTCCGGCCAATCAGGTCGGTCAGATGAGCGGCGGTCAGGTAGCCGGAGAAGGCTCCTACGATGACGACCAAGAGGTAGGATCCGGTATTGAGCGTACTGAGACCCCGAGAGCTGCGTAAGTAAAGCGGCAGCCAGGTGGTGACGGCATAGTATCCACCTTGCGCCCCCAAAGCTACCACGGCCGCAAGCAGAGCACTGCGCAGTTGGGCGCCCGAGAACAAGTCGAGGAACCTGGCGTCCTGTTTCTTGCTGCAATAGATCTCCGGTTCCTGAACCTTGCTGCGAATGTAAACGATCAGCAGAGCCGGTAGAATCCCGATCCAGAACATAACGCGCCAGGCGATTTCATGAGGCAGGCGAGAGAAGAGGAAGGTGAACAGAACGACGCTGATTCCCCAGCCGATGGACCAACCCGCCTGAACGGTACCCGCCGCCCGCCCGCGAAAGCGAGTGCGAATGCTTTCTCCCATCAACGCAGCACCGACTGCCCATTCCCCGCCAAAACCCAGGCCCTGCAGGCTGCGGACCACCAGTAGCTGCTCAAAATTCCGAGTGAACCCGCTGAGAAAGGTGAAGAAAGCAAACCAGAAGATGGTCAGTTTCAGCATCCGGACACGGCCTACCCGGTCCGCAAGAATGCCCGCTAGCCAGCCGCCCAGCGATGAGAGCAATAACGTGGATGTACTGAGCAGCCCAGCTTGTCCCTTGCTGAT
>DASRRN010000617.1:0-3245 GCA_035695685.1 Acidobacteriaceae bacterium
TTTGGGTGGTCCAGCAGCATCGACTACCGCGGCCTTCATCGTTTCCGGGAGTGTTGAAGTCATGGGTCTGTCCTCTCTTGCCTGGAGTTGCTCACCGTCGCAGACAACTTCATCCAGATGATGGCATTGAATTCACCACCAAGCAAAATCGCTATAGAGGATGCATAGAGCCACAACAGCAATGCGATCACCCCTGCGAACGAGCCGTAAGAATGGGTCAGAGATCCATAGCGGGAGAGGTAAAATTGCAATCCCCACGAGGCCGTGCACCAGGAAACCAGGGCGAATAACACCCCTGGGAGAATTCCTTGCCAACTCTTTCGTTTCCGGTTAGGACCAAAAGCGTAGATCACGGTCAGGCAGGACGATAGCAACAAGGCGTCCACTAACCATTGGATGATATTGGATAGTCGTCCGAAACCTCCCAGGAGCGGGAGCTGCGCGGTGATGTAGCCTCCTGCGGATGATGTCGCGAAAAGAAACAACAGAGACGCAGCAAGCAGTGCTCCAATCCCCAAGGTCAGTAAAATCGCAACCAACCGGCGACGCCACCAGGTGCGGTCCGTTGGTACCTCAAAGGCAACGTCGAGAGATTCCATCAACGCGGATATTCCGGAGGAGGCGGTCCATAGGGATGCGATCAATCCGAAGGAAAGCTTTCCACCGCTGGCGCCGAGCTTTATCTCGGTGAGGAAACTGTTGAAAACAGAAAACGCGGAATTCGGCATGAAATGGGCGACGTAATCAAGAAGGCGCCAATAGGTGTCCGTCTGCGAAGAGAGCAGCAGTCCGATCAGCGAAGAAAGAAAGATGAGTAATGGGAAAAAGGACAGGAGAAGATAGAACGAGAGGAGGGCGGCCCGGTCCAGGAGATTATGGGATAGACTGCGAACCCATAAGCGCTTTCCGAGGTCCTTCCAGGTGAGGCCGCCTCGACTCCAGAGCCTGACCGGAAGTTCCGTTACGCCCTCGACAGTCTTCGACACCCTCGCCGCTCCAGTGGATAAGGCTGATCTTCTTAGGATACAGAAGAAACCGCGCAGGCCAGCGAGGGCGTTACACATAACATCGTGTATGTGGCAGGACGGCTTGGCGTTAAGAACCTTGACCCACTACGAAGGTTGGGCCGGCGGTGAGAGCTGTCCAAATTAGATTTTTCAGTTGGCCAAATTGGACAGCACATGAAGCCTTTGCAGACCCTAAGAGGCTGGGGAAGAGACTGTCGAAAGAAGGGCACGGGTTCAGCCGTGCCGTAAAAGGCCTACGCGGTTGACGGCTTCAGGGTGGGCGGTGAGAGCTGTCCAAATTAGATTTTCAGTTGGCCAAATTGGACAGCATATGAAGCCTTCCCCGACCCTGAGGCTGGGGAAGAGACTGTCGAACGAAGGGCACGGCTTCAGCCGTGCCGTAAATGGGTGCGCTGATGACGGCTTTAGCCGCTGAGGTACGCTTTTCGAGACACACATAGGGCGAACTCATGTCTTTTCGCGGCTGAGTTCGCCACAGACGATGGGAAAGACGTACCTCAGGGGCTAAAGCCCTCATCAGCGCGAGTCCTGTGGCACGGCTGAAGCCGTGCCCTTCGTTCATCTGCGCGACTCGAAAACTCGTTGCCATTTGGTAAGCAGCCGGCCAACAGAAGCAACCTGATTTTGTTCGGCCAAGCGCTCTTTAAAGCAATCAACAAGTTACATCGTCAGAAAACAAGTTGATCCGCCAATTCGGACAGCTCTCTGAAGCTCAGACGTCCCCGCGGGACTACAGCAAGGTCTTCCGTTCCAGAATACGCGCAGTCAGCACTACGCCGGTTTCGTTATTGTGCAGCGTGAGTGGGAACGCCAGTACATTCCATACCCACTCTTCACCCTTCCGCGGCAGGTTCAACAAACCACGATAGGTCCGATCGATGTAGGTTTCTCGCTTCTCCGCCACGGTGCGCAGAATCTCCTTCCAGTCCGCCGCCAGATCGGGCATCTCGACGAAGATGTTTTTCCCCGGAAACCAGTCCCGCGGCCGCTCCAGCAAACGCGCACAGGACTCGTTCACATACATCCACTCCCCATCGCGATCCAGGATTTCCAATACCACGTCTTCTCCGATGGCCATGCTGATGCGGGAGTAAAAGAAGTCGCGCGCATCGACCACCACCGGTTTCCCGCGGTGCTTCGCTTCAAAGGAACGCAAGGCGGTGATTAGATCGTCGACAGAGCTGTAACCCTTCAGCAGGTGCATGTCTTCCACCCCGCCAAAGCGTCGCTCCAGGGTGGCGGAGAGGATAATAATCGGCACTTCTGGCCGGCGCCCGCGAAGTACAGACGCCACCTCCGTACCGAACTGCCCAGCCCCCAGATGGTAGTCGAGGACGGCAATATCGATCTTGTTGAGTAACTTCTCCGCTTCGCCGACGGTGCTCGCGGTGTCCGTCAGATAACCATGTTTGCGAAGGATTGCGGCTCGCAGGAGCAGATTCTCTGGATCATCGTCAAGGAGCAATACACGGATAGGATTTTCGACCAGGTGCAAAATCTTCCCTTCCCGATTGGCCGATAGGTTCATTTCTGCCGGCGAGAGACTGAGATAAGATGCGGCCTTGCGGAAACCAGCTGCCAAGCCCCACAAGATTATATTTGATAGATACTTACGTCTTCTTGTGCATCTGCTTGACGAGCTCTGGCAAACGACTGAATGCGGCCACGCTGCGCAGCCAGCGACGATGTTCAAACGCCGGTGATCCGCTGATCATACTACCCGCTGGTACATCGCCCGGAACCCCGGATTGTGCGGTGACGACCACACCGTCGCCGATGAAACTATGGCCCACTACCCCAACCTGTCCGGCAAGCACGACGTTTTTTCCTACCCCGGAGGAACCGGCCAGCCCTACCTGGGCGCAAAGGAGAGTATTCTCGCCCACTATCGATCCGTGGCCAACCTGCACCAGGTTATCGATCTTTACCCCACTGGCTATTTCGGTGTTGCCGACGCTCGCCCGATCGATGCAGGAGTTTGCCTGAACCTCCACCCGATCACCGAGAAACGCCGCGCCGCTTTGCGTAATTTTATGCCATTTGCCGCTATCTTCCTTGGCGAATCCGAATCCGTCTGAGCCCACCACGGCGCCATTTTGCAGAATGACGCCATCCCCCAAGTGACAGCCTTCGCGCACAACGGCATGGGCATGGGCGAAGCAATCCTTTCCCAAGCGCGCCTGCGGGTAGATAACCACATGTGGCAAGAGCGTCGTA
>DASRRN010000618.1:0-4217 GCA_035695685.1 Acidobacteriaceae bacterium
AAGGGCCGCCGAATCGTTCTGATGGTAGGCGACGGATCTTTTCAACTGACCGCTCAAGAGGTCGGCCAGATGATCCGGTTGAAGCTGCCGGTGATCATCTTCCTGGTTAACAATCGTGGTTACACAATCGAAGTTGAGATCCATGACGGACCGTATAACAACGTAAAGAACTGGGATTACGCCGGCATTATGAAAGTCTTCAACGCCACGGATGGACAGGGCCTTGGCATCCTCGCCACCAATGGTGGAGATCTCGCCCATGCTATCGAGCGGGCTCTTGGCAATACGGCCGGTCCCACGTTGATTGAATGCGCACTCGATCGGGACGACTGCACAAAGCAACTGTTGGAGTGGGGAGCGAAGGTTGCAGCAGCCAATTCTCGACCGCAGCAGCGCACTTAAGCAGGCACAACCGGCTAGTGGACCGTAACAGCTGATTTGGTAGAGCCGCAGGGGCTAAAGCCCAATTCTTTCTCAGCCCTTTGCGGCCCGACTAAAGTCGGGCCCTGATACAAAGCACGATAGCCGTGACCCATAGAAGGGTCGCGCATTTTCGCAGATTTGGTTCTACTCCTGAATCAGCTGTTACAGGCCACTAGTTGGATGAAGGAGCACTGGAGAGCACGATTACCTGAGAATTAGGCCGGCGGACTCTCCGAGCGGTAATCGTGCCCCGGTAGGATCTGCTTGCGATCTCTCATTAAGAACACTTGAAAAGAAGCTGCGATGAGCCTCAAGAACAACCTGATCCAATCCAGCATCGCAGCAGGGCTCCTACTCTTCTCTAGCCTGTCTCCCGCACTCGCAGTTGGTCTCGATGGCAGTGCGATATACAGGAATCGATGCGCATCCTGCCACGATAATCCGGCGGCTACCCACGCTCCGGCGATCTCGGTAATGCGGTGGATGTCGCTCGAAAGCATCGTTCGCTCGTTGGAGTCTGGGTCGATGAAGAATCAAGGCAACACCCTTACCGCCGGCGAGAAGCGTAGTGTCGCTGGGTATCTGACTCCCAGCGATTCTGTGAAACGACACTTTGCTCTCGCGGCGAATCCTCGGGCGTCCAGCGGCTTCTTCGGCAACGGAATGTTAGGAAGAGCACTCGACCTAAAGGAAGGCTCCGGAGTGAACCTGGGCGGAGTGATCCAACTGGACGGCGATTGGCTGATGTCGGGCGGCCTCAAGCCAGGCGCCATCTCAGGAAATTTTGTGTTGGGCGTGAATCTGGAAATTGACGCTTCGAGGGTGATGCATGTTGCCGGCGGCCAATTCAGCGTCGAGTTTTGTGACTTTCAAGGAATGGACACCAACGGGCAGGCAGGGAGCGTTCAACAGTACAACAACTTAAGCGGCGCCACCCCATACAGCCGTCTGGAGCTCCTTCAGCTGTGGTGGCGTCAGAGGCTGTTCCGCAACAAAGTGCTTCTCAAGGCGGGCAAGCTGAACGGCGCCGCTGAATTCAACACTGTGCTTGCGGCTGTGCCAGTGGCCGACCCCGAATTATCGGATGGGACGATTAGTGATCTTCTTTATGCGCCTTCCGGAGTGAATCCTATTCTCGCCGGCAGGCTTCCGGCATTCTATGACACTGCTTACGGAGCCATCCTGATGTTTGAGCCCAGGAAAAGTTTTTACGCGCAGTATGGCGTCTTCGACGGGAACGGGGCGAACTCGGTAAAGACCGGTCTAAACCTGCTTCCAGACATAAACAGTTACAAATTCCACATCGCAGAAGCGGGATACGCCTGGCGCCTGGGCGCTCAAGGCAAACCAGGCAAGATCGCGGCAGGAGGTTCGCACCAAACCGGAAAACTTCTGACGCCAGCCTCGACCGTCATAAACGGCGACTCCGGCGTTTATGCTTTTGGATCTCAGCGCCTCTGGTACCAGCATCCTCGTGTAAACGCCGCTGGGCTTGAATCCTTTTGTCAGTTTGGCTACACCAATTCGGCGGCGGCTGTGGCGGCGACCCGATATGCGGGCGTTGGCATTACAGCTGTAAGTCTTCTACGAGCTCGACCTGCGGACTCGTTTCGGAGTGGGTTTGGCTTGTTCCAGGCTGAATCACTCGCCGGGCTCGCAATTCCGCTCCAGCGAAATCATGTGGCAAGCCTACTACAAGGCAGTTCTCATCCCCTGGAGGCTTGTTGCTGTGGGTGCGTACTCCGCGATACCAACGCCAGGGGAGCGCCCCAACATGCCTTCGGCCAACGCGTTGACAGCTCGTTTGATTTTCTTGTTCTGACTGGATAACGGGCATTCGAACTCGAAACTACAAGACCGACTTGGGCGGTCGCAAGACAAGCACGTTTCTAATCCATCATTCGTTCAGGAGATAGCATGAACCTCAAAACACTACCTGCAGCAGCGTTGGCCGCGGCGATTCTGGCGGCTGTTTCGGTCTGGGCGTTCGCAGCCTTACCCGGATTGCTCATTTGGGCCGCATTCATCGGCTGGGCCAGCTTTGACCAGTCGGGAGCGAACCGCAAGGCATTCCTTACAAGTTCCGTATGCATGATCTTCGGAGTCATCATGGCATGGATCGTTGCAGTCAGCGTCGCCGGGGAGTGGTTGCATCTTCGGAGCTCAGTCTCGTCCGCGCTCGCCGCCGGAGTTGCATCATTCTTCATCGTGCTCGCATCCCGTTTCGAACTGCTGAGCAACGTGCCCGCCACTTTCTATGGATTTGCATCGGCGTTCGCATTTGTAACTCTGGCTCCGAATGCATTTTCGATGGCAGCCATGACCCGCGGGAATCTCAACAACGTCCTGCTCGTCGTACCCATTTCGCTGCTCATTGGTAGCGGCCTGGGCGCGCTGCACGGTTACCTTGCCGGAACACTCACAGCGCCGGAACATCTGGCCCCGGGGATTCACACCGTTCGGCTCTCCGCCTTTGCAAAGTCGGGCCCAGGAATAGTTAATTAATTTTTTGCGCATTAACAAGGAGCACAAAATGAGAACGCGAGTCACGAGTTTACTGTTGATTTTGGCGATCGTAGCGTTGGCCCAGGCACCCAACGCGATGGCTCAGGCCAAGCCCGGTTTGACCCTGTCCACCACCTCTTTCGATGATGGCGGGATCATTCCGGATAAATACACCGCGGCGGCCACGGGAACGCCAGTCTCTCCCCCGCTGACGTGGACCAATGTGCCCGATGGGACGGCGAGTTTTGCTCTGCTGGTGCACGATCCGGATACCTCAGTGAGGAAGACCGTAACCGAAATACTGCACTGGATGGTCTACAATATTTCGGGAACCGCGCACGAACTCCCCGAGGGAGTTCCGGCGGAGGCGCAACTTCCTGACGGCGCTATTCAGGGCCGAAACTACACCACGAAGGTGGGCTACGCCGGAATGGGTGCTCCCGCCCCTGGGCCATATCATCACTATACGTTTGAACTTTTTGCTCTGGACACCAGGCTAAGCCTGGAACCGAATGCAACCCAGGCAGACCTGTTCAAGGCAATGGATGGGCACATCCTCATGAAGGGCGTTCTGGTAGGCCGCTTCCATCTTCCATAATGCGGGAACCAGTTCAAGCAGCCTAAAGAAGCCCCAAGAGTGTCTCGAGTGCAACTTACTTTTAATTTCTCATTGAGTTCAATATCACAGGACGCTCCGGGCATGCTAGCACGGGCCGGTAGAACCGGAAGCGGGCTTCCTGGATCAGAAAGACGCGGGTCTGGCTGGATCGTCGTCTATCGGCGCTGTACAACCACGCCATTCGATATGAGTGGCTCATTTTCAATCCCATCAGCAGGGTGAGGACTTCGTCGAAGCGTCTCCGTGAGAAGGACGTTCTCACTCCCGGAGAGTTTCAGCGTCTTGCGGAGCAGCTCTCTGTGCGCGACCGGGCAATGGTATTGCTTGCCGGTAGCACTGGTCTACGCCTGCGACGAACTTGCGGTCACTAGGCGTCGATATCGAAGTTGCCCAGGAGTTATTGCGACACGCGAGCAGCCGAACGAAGCTCGATATCTACACTCGAG
Organism: Acidobacteriaceae bacterium; assembly: GCA_035695685.1. GTDB lineage: Bacteria > Acidobacteriota > Terriglobia > Terriglobales > Acidobacteriaceae > PALSA-350. The sequence continues at coordinate 3,994 of DASRRN010000618.1, forward strand.
CTGTATCCCAACAGAAGCGGGATACGAACAAGAGAGTCGTTGAGATGATGTGCCAAGGAAAATGAAGAAATTTCCGCACCCTTCCGCACCCTCGATGGAACGAGAGGCTGCAACGCTAGTTCCGGTAACTGCTTAGTATTGAAGAAGTTATTTTGGTGGACCTGATCGGGATCGAACCGATGACCTCTTCCATGCCATTCGGGGTAACATCCGTTGAATCAATG
>DASRRN010000619.1:0-4948 GCA_035695685.1 Acidobacteriaceae bacterium
GTGTTTCAGAATTACTTAACATCGCGGTTACAAAAACTTCCGCGCTAAGCCGCCTCACCACGAATGTGTAAGATCAGCCCGCATGATCAACATCGTTACGCGTTCGGGCATAGAATCGCTTAGCTTTGGAGCGATTGCCACAGAGTTGCATGTCGCACCACCGTCGCGAGTGGTTCCTGCTTCGATCCAGGAAGAGCCATCGACAGGTTTTCTCACTGCATTCGCGAACGTTGTCAATATCCGATGAGGTAATCAGAACCCCTGCGGCATCTGCGATCTGCCAAAGGGGGCCATCAGGCTCCTCCGTAACGTCACCAGAGCTGCGGACAAACCTGCGTTTATGCCAGACAACCTCGTTCACTGCTCGCGCTTCGGAGAGAAACCCGTTGAGCGCTCGCAGATGCGATTCGTCAGGACTTCGACTATGCACTGCAGACAGAATTAAGAAATAGAGGGCTTCGCGCAACTCGACCACGCTTTTGAGAACGCGTTCGGAGTCAAACTCACTCACGCCACCCAGAAGTTTGCGCGTCTGTCCCGCTGTAATAATTCCTGACTGACTGCAAAAGGCAAGGAAAGATTCATAGGTGGGGAGAAGATCGATCAGGCGATCCGGATCGTATCGATAGTCCAGCGTATTGGCGAAATCGAGCGCCAAATGACCGGCAACGAGCTGAAATTCGCCTACCATAGGCTAACTGTGATTATAACTGCCTTCAGCCGTGTTGACAGGTTAGATCGCTGGTCAATAGATTATAGCCATCAAGAGGCCATTTAGGTGGTTATAAAAACGGCGGCATCATTTCCTCAAAACCAAAGGGACCACTCAATGCGAACCAGGAGGAAGAGTGGATTCAAACGATCTGTACGAAGAAGTTCTAACGCAGGCGGCGGCACAGGCGCGGCGCTATTTGCGAACGATTCGAGAACGCCATGCCGGGGTACTGCCGGAAGCGATCAGAGGTTTGCGTGCGCTCGGCGGTCCGTTGCCCGCCCAGGGAGAGAATCCACTGGCAATTCTGGAACTGCTCGACAACGCCGGTTCACCGGCAACGGTGGCGAGTATGGGTGGGCGCTTTTTCGGAGGGGTTATCGGCGGCGCTTTGCCAGCGAGTGTTGCGGCTCACTGGCTGGCAGATGCCTGGGATCAAAATGCCTGTCTGTATGACATTTCCCCCGTCGCTGCATATCTGGAAGACGTCGTTCTTCCCTGGATCCTCGATTTGCTCGGCCTACCGCCAACCTGTGGCGGAGCGTTTGTAACCGGAACGCAGATGGCTGATGTGACCGCTCTCGCAGCGGCGCGGAGCAGCGTCCTGCGGAAAACGGGATGGGACGTGGAGCGGGATGGATTATTTTCAGCTCCTCCGATCACAGTCATCGTCGGCGAGGAAGTTCACGCAACCATGCTCAAAGCCCTCGCCCTGCTCGGGTTCGGCAAAGGCCGCGTGCATATGGTTCCCGCTGATTCTCAGGGACGCATCAACCCGTCGCTTCTGCCTCGCGTATCCGGGCCGGCTATCGTCTGCGTTCAGGCCGGTAACGTGAATACTGGCGCATGCGATCCAGTGGGTGATATCTGCGACATTGCGCACGAAATGGGTGCATGGGTGCACGTCGATGGCGCCTTCGGTCTCTGGGCTGCCGTCAGCCATCATCGAAAGCATTTGCTGGAGGGTGTCGCGCGGGCCGACTCCTGGGCGACGGATGCGCATAAATGGCTCAACGTTCCGCAGGATAGCGGAATCGCAATCGTAAAGGATGCCGAAGCCCTGGGTCGGGCGATGTCGATTGCAGCGTCTTATTATCCTCCTGACGCCGACGCGAAACGGCAGCCCATGCAATGGGGGCCCGAATCTTCGCGTCGCGCTCGAGCAGTTGAAGTCTGGGCGGCACTGCGGTCCCTCGGAAAACAAGGGGTGGTCGACCTCATCGACCGTTGCTGTCAACATGCTGCAACATTCGCTGACGCCCTTCGCGCTGGAGGATGTGAGGTTCTGAACGACGTTGTGCTGAATCAAGTGCTCGTTTCCTTCGGAGACGACGAAATCAACACCAGGGTCATCGATGCTGTCCAGGCAGATGGAACCTGTTGGTGTGGCGGCACCATCTGGAAGGGGCGCAAAGCGATGCGCATCAGCGTGTCCTCGTGGGCAACGACGGATCTCGATGTGAGCCGCAGTGTGGCTGCGATTCTTAAGATTGCAGCAGATCAATCCACATCGGGCATCACGTTTGCGCGAACTTCTACAGAGGGTCAGATAGAGAGCCGATAAACTCGGGTCGGCACTCCAACTGGCGCATTATCGCGAATGCACTCAGCCAGAAACCCAGCTTCGGCACTCGCAAACCGAGCGATGGTTCAGAAGCATAAATTGGCCGTGCGGCCAAACCATGCTTGGTCGGAGCCGGCACACAATCATGAATACGCGAGACACCAGGATCACGCTTCAAACCCATCACGGTCTCTCTTCCCTCGCTCAATAGGAAGACTCGCCGCTGTGCCATTAAAAGTCTTCTGAACCGGCCGGCACTGTCATGCGTTTGCGGAGAATGGACGGCGCGCCGGCGAGGAACCACACGGCGATCACCGAGTCAAAGACCATGCATCCCAGCGAAGAAGTCCGCATATACGGCCAGATGGGATGTCCAACGAGTTGATGGGGCAGGTCCCAGGCAGCGTGCATGAGCCATGCGACGCCGATGGCCCGGTAAGAACGCAGGCCGAGGTAGACCACGGGTGTTGCCAGAATCGGATAGGCGAGTTCCCATACGCCAAACGCTCCTCCGATATAGGCGCCCACGGCCCCGGCCGCGAGTATGGCGTTAAAGCTCCGCCGGGCAGGGTAGGGTACGAGAGACATGATGGCGATGAAAAGCACTCCGCCTAGAGCGGGTCCAATCAAATTCATCGGCGCAAGAGCCGGTACGGCTGACATGGATTCCTCCTCGACTGAGGCTACGTAATTTGCCATCATTGAAACCAGTGGCCAGAATGACAATATCCGCAGGAATCAAGCCAGCTCCAGCAGGACGGCCGATGCACCGTATCGCGATACTCGCTTACGATGGCGTGGTACTGGGCGACTTGGCGACGCCCCTTGAGATTTTTGGAAGGGCATGCGATGCGAGGGGACGGTTTGGCTATGAGGTGCGCGTCTGCGGAGTCTTCGAGGAGGTGCAAACGGAGCATCTGCATCTCAGGGTTCCATGGAGACTCGCCTCGGTGGCACGCGCCGACACCGTAATCGTTCCCGGCATTGATCAATTGGGACGACTGATTCCACCTGCGATCTTCCGTGCCCTTAGGAGTGCTTCGGAACGAGGTGCCCGAATTGTGTCGATCTGCACGGGAGCTTTTGTCCTCGCGCAAGCCGGTCTGCTGGATGGTCTGAGCGCAACCACGCACTGGAGAGCCACCAGAGAGCTTCGACGTCGCTATCCGCAGATCAAGGTTGATGCCGACGTGCTCTACGTGGACAACGGCAGCGTGCTCACCTCGGCCGGAGCCGCCGCAGGTATGGATCTATGCCTGTATCTCGTCCGGCGCGATTATGGCGCGTCCATTGCCGCCCATGTTGCTCGAGCCGCAGTGATGCCGCTCGAACGAACGGGCGGACAGGCTCAGTTCATCGAGTACGAGCCACCAGAGGCCAGTGGTTCCATGGCTCCGCTGCTGGTCTGGATGGAGCGTCATCTCAAAGAGCATCTTTCGCTTTCCATCATCGCCCGCCACGCGCGGATGAGTGTGCGAACCCTGTCCAGGCGCTTCGCCGAACAGGTGGGAATGACTCCTGCCCAATGGGTTGCGAAGGCAAGGGTCCGTCGCGCGCAGCTCTTGCTGGAAACGACGATGCTTCCAGTCGAGCATATTGCCGCTGACGCGGGGTTCCAGTCCGCTTCCGTGCTCAGGGGACATTTCAAGACCTCGGTTGGTGTTTCTCCCCTCGCCTGGAGGCAATCCTTTGGATCATCCAGTTCGGTCAAATTCACTTAATGCAAAATCGCCCATGTACTCGTCGAGCCAGTCAATTACTTCCGAGAATGTCGCCCCTCACAGCGCGACGAGAACCCAACTTTTCGGTACCCATCTTATGGTGCTGATACTGATGTGTTTTCAGAGCATTTCGCGCGCAGAGTAGCCCGCTTCTGTTCTGTCGAGAGCTATATAGCCTAATAGCGCTGTTTGAGAGTTCAGTCGATCGCCTCGGCATCACGAGACGATCGACTGGATGTTGGGCTTCAACAAGCATCACTCTCAGGCAATCTTCTTTCCAAACAAGGTGCTGAATTTTCCGAACATGACATCCAGCCGATAGACGTGCGCGGGATACGCCAGCATCTCTTCTAGCTCGGCTGAACGGAGGAAGTTCTGCCCACCGGGACCGACGTCATGCGCGTTTCGTGCCGCAATGTCGGGGAAAGCTTCAAAGATGCCAAAGGTCGTGTCGGAGAACCGGGTGCCGAACCAGGGGCCTGTACCGGGTTCCTGTTCAACTCCGGCCAGAATGTCCAGCAGGAACTGTTCCACCTTGTCGCCCTTGCCGGGCTTGGCTTCAAGATTGATGTAGTAGGCTTTCTGCCCCGGCGCGTTGTCCTGACCGCTCCGCACCCAGCCTGGGTGGACCTCGAGTTGTGCGTTGGGGGAATTGGGACCGGGTGACTGAATATCAGTGCTCATTTTGCATCTCCTTCTGCTTTGGGTTGGCGTGAACGACTGAGCTGGGGTTAGGAGCTCGGCCAGGGAGTAGCGGCAGAATCGGTGCCCGTTAATGTTTTCTACCTAACACTTGGTAGGTACATTTATGAGAGTCTACCTGCCATATGGTAGATTCAATATCTAAGCAGTTTTTTCAGCAGCGGTCTGCACGTTTGGCCGGGCGGTATACCTGAACGAAGGTGTCACATGATTGAGAATTCACGCGAGAAAATCCTGTTCGCCGCCACG
>DASRRN010000620.1:0-10200 GCA_035695685.1 Acidobacteriaceae bacterium
GGGCACTGGCGGTCAGGACTAATAAAGCAATCAGCGCAGAGGTACGAGAGATGGCCTTCATGTTCATTGCTTCTCCTCAATTCATTGGAATGGCCTTCGCATTATCCATCATTGAGAACCATCTTCCAATCTCAAAGAAAATATTTCGATGACCCCTGCCCTATGCGGCCCCCGGTCGCAACCTGCCTGGCAGGCTGCCGAAGACTCATCTTTGAAGGGTACGGCTCTTTAGAGTCTGCATGAGAACCTAGAAAGGAGTGCCGAGTTTGGTGGGAGCCCTCTGCTTCAGCAGAGGGGAGCAACGCTTTCAGCGTTGCGCAAAGAAGTTCGACTTTGATCATGCGCTTTAGCGCTGGCCTTGAAAATCCAGGGCTAAAGCCCTCCTTCAGAAAGGAAACGCTTTTCCGCTGGACTGAAGTCCAGCTCCCCCTGCTGAAGCAGGGGGCTCCCACCAAACTCGGGGCGGAGAGATCTGCGGCTTCTTTCCCGGTTCTCACGCAAACTCTTTAGGCCGTACATAGCTACGCTTGACGGGTGGGTAAACCGTCGGGCGCCCTTTTCCGTATCTATCCGGCGGCGGCATGGTTTTCGCCTTAACGATGGCTTCAGGAAGCCTTTGTTGCTTTGTTTGACCGAGCCGTCCGTTGCGCACGCGGAGGTATGTAATGAAAACGAATCAGATAGACGTTGTCGCCCTTACCATGTTTAGCCACCTTGAGCAGATCGAGCACGCCCAGGAAACCCGACTCTCGCGCCAACGTTGGAGTAATATCGGAAAGCCCGATCAATGTGACCGAATCGACTTCTATCTCTCCCTCACCCATGCGATAACGCTTGCCTTCTTTTACGTGGGGGCTCGTCCATATCCTAACGCTGCAAGTTATTTTCCCTCGAACGACTCCTTCGCGGAGGCGCTTTGCAAAAACCATTACGCCGCTCCTTTGTTAGCCACGGTGAATTCAGGTGACTAAGTTTTGGTGACCTGATGCCAATTCACCTGGCTAACCAACCGGTAGTTAGGAAACATGCGCTAAGCGCACTCAGTCGCTGCATAGGGCAGCCGGGGAGATCGTGCGCAGTAAGCGCGGTAACTGCCCAGCATGTGCTAGCGCACAATGTTCGCTGGATTGGTCTCCGCGATTGGTAGCCTGACTCGAAACTCAGTGCGGCCGGGGTGCGATTCGAAGTCGATGGTTCCATCGTTGTGACGCGCCAGGCGGCGGGCGATGTCAAGCCCGAGACCGGTCCCGTGCCCCAGGGGTTTGGTGGTGAAAAAAGGATCGAAGATGCAGTCGCAAAGCTCCGCCGGAATGCCCGGCCCATCATCGCGGATGCGCACCACCACAGTTTCGTTTTCGCGGTTCGCCAGCACGTCTACGCAGCCTCCAAGCTCCACGGCGTCCAAGGCATTGTCGATCAGGTTTCCCCACACCTGGTTCAATTCGGCGGCAAAGCCTCGCACCTTTGGCAACTCCGGCTCCATCTCAAGGGTAACGGTCACCGATTTCTCACGCGCCTTCGACGTAAGCACCGTCACTGTGTTGGCCAGGCTTGGACCCAGATCCACCGGCTCGGCCGCGTTCGCCTGGTCCATGTGGGTAAAGCCCTTCACTGCGCATACCAGACTCGATATGCGCATGGCGGAACCCTGAATCATCGAAGTCAGGCTCCGCATCGCACAAGCCGCGGCTGCCCAGCGAACTACCGTGTTCAACGCCGGCCCCTCAATGGCAGCTGCCAGGCGGTCCAGTGCCCCCAAGGTCACGTTGGTGTCGGCGAGCATGTGGGCGTTCGCCGTGTCCAGTCCATGGTTGGCAAGCCACGCCTCCATCTCCTCTTCGCGATCACACTGCTCCAGAGAGGACCGGAGCTCACGGTTGTGTTGCGCGATACAGCACCTGTGAAAAGCGTCCACGGCGGCGATTTGAGCATCACTCAGAGATGCCAGCGCGAGACAGCGCGTAGCCTGTTCGGTTTCTTCGAGGCAATCCTCGAGCATGCCTACGCCACGCTCCATGGCGGAGACTGGATTGTTGAGTTCGTGGGCCAAACCCGCAGAGAGTTTACCGAGCGAGATCATTTTTTCGATTTGCAGATCGCTTGAGGTAAAAAGCCGGGCGCGATCGAGCATGACATGGACCAGGGTCGATGTGATTTCGCAACACTCTCGCGTCATCGCCCTGAGACGGCCGCGGGGGATAGCGAGAAGTTCGGTTGGTTCCAGGGCAAGAACATTTCCTGGCGGAGTTACCAAGCGGGAATATGGCAATACGCCACTGACGTCCCCGGGATGCCACTCAACCGCTTTGTTCGGCCCGGACCCGCGATCGACGAACAAAGCCAACCGTCCGGAAAGAACGACGTACAGGGCCTCCACCGGGTGATCTTTGCAACTCAAAACGTCGCCAGTATTCAGGTGGCGAATGGATCCGTGGGCTGCCAACCACGCCAGCTCCGTTCGGGGTGCTGCGCCCAGGGTTCTATGTTCAGCCAGCCGATCGATGAGGTCTCGTGCTATCACCGGCTCAGTCTCTCCAAAGCAGAGGCGGAAACATCCCTAACACGATATCAGAAGGAAAAGGCTTAGTGGATGCAGGCCCGTCCATTTGTCATCTCGACCGGAGCGCACCCGGATTTCCTGCCGCGCGGCGCTGGGACATGGCCACGTGTGCGGCTTTCGTTAAGGAAAGCCGCACTAAGTCCGGAGAAAACCCACCGCCGTGCTGCGGGACAGAAACTGCGGGAGCGGGGTCAACCTGTGTTTCTGTTCCACCGCTCCCTGCAGATACACCCAGTTAAATAGGAAGCAGACGATTAAAGAACGACCGATACCGCCTGAGCACCTGCCTTAGATCCTCGGTAGAAACGTCGCCCCCAGCAGCCCATTGCTTTTCTAAATCTGCGCGAGCCGTTGAGAACTCTTCAGCAAGTCGTTTGACCATATTTGCGACTAAACCATCCGCCTGCTCGACCGCCTGCCTCGGCTCGTCGACGAACGAGGCCTGAACCTGGTCCCACCGTAAGCGAAAGCCCTGCAGTTCCTCTTCGCGGAACAAAGGACCATCCGCCGTCTCCTCCTTCCTCTGCCCCACAGGCGCGCCCTTCGAGGCAACAGACGGCTGGTCAATGTGCTGCGGCACAGGAGCCGCGCTCTGCGACGAAACAGGCCGCTTATCGACGACCGCTGTTCGGGATTCTCTCCCTCGTTGTGGGTTCGCAATATCCGCCGTGGTCAATTCTTGATTGCTACGAAGCTCGTTCATGGGAAACTCCTATGTTTTCGGGTTTGGGTAGATCGAGCAACTCGTCAAACAGCGACCGGTAGTAAACCATGGCCTGCCGCATGTCTTCGGTCGTCGCCTGCCCTTTGCTGCGCCGCACTATGATGCTTCGAGCAGATCGATAATTTTGCACAACGCCCGGATAGTTCACCGAGACATCCGCGGCTCGCTGCTCAAAGTCACCCATGGGATAGCCACGGGCGGCCATCACGTTGGTTACCAACTTGTCCGCCTCGTCCAGGGCTAGTGAAGGGTTGTCGACGAACTGCTTTTGCACCTGCGTCCACTCCAGGACATATCTTTCCCGATCGTCACGACTTAACGGGTGAATGGCCAACTTCTTGACGCGCTGCTCTCTCTCGGCCAGGACTGCTTCTGCTCGTTGCGCTCCTTGTTCTTTCACGGTCCGGTCGTATTCCGGGCCGAACTGCTGCTTCAAGCTCTCGCTTCTGCGTTTGCGAACTAAGAGCAAAGTTACGACCAAAACGATCGCAACCAACGCAATGACTACCAGAACCACCTGTCTCGTATCCATCGCTTTCTCTCCCGTTTACTCAGATGCGCAGATGAGGGCGGGGTGATGCCGGGCATAAGCGAACGAACCTACGTGGCCTCGTCCACCGACAACGCTACGGTCTTGGCAAGCATCAGAGTCAACGGGGACAAGAACGGCGACACGATACGTGCGAGGGACTATCGCTCAGCCGTAGTCGAAGACCCTATTCATGCACAAAAGGAACAGGTCGGTCAGCAGCGCTCTATAATCGAGTTTTTATGACCGACGATCTTGAAGCTCACCTGATCGAACTGGAACTCCGCCTCCAGGCCTCGTCGATCCGCAAAAACGAAGCGGCAGTGGCCGAGATATTATCCAAGGATTTTCGGGAGTTTGGAGCCTCGGGCCGAGTATGGGATCGAGCAAGCATCATCGCGGAACTTTCTGTCGATGCTCAATCCCAAATCACGAGCAACCACTTCCAGTGCGAACGCCTATCCAGTGAAATAGCGCTACTCACCTATGCGGCGAGCACTCCAGAGCGCAAAACACTTAGGAGTTCGCTCTGGCGGCTTGAGAATGGCAGTTGGCGGCTGGTCTTCCATCAAGGTACCGTCATCCCCACTGCCTGAGAAACCCAGGAACAGAGAGCGCCGAATCTAAACCCAGTGTTCTTCTCGGGAAACAATTTGTCTCCAGGAGGGTGAGATTCGACGCCCCGATATGGTAAAGACCCAAGTCTAGCAACCGTGCGCCTCTGTGGTAGAGTGTCTGCACGATGGGGCTTGAATGGGTTACTCGACGTCCGAAGCAAGATGTGATTCTTGTCGAACTCAATGGCCGACTGGCGTATGGCGATGAGTTGCAGGGGCTGAAAGCGCAGCTGGCGTCGTCGGCCGGCGAACGGGATCTGCTTCTGATCCTTGACCTCTCAAAGGTCGAATACGCCGACAGCTCGGGGCTAGGGGTGTTGCTCTACCTCGACGGAGTTGCCCAAGAGGCGGGTTCCAAACTTCGGCTTGCCGGGGTAACTGGACGTCTCCTCGAGCTGTTTCAGATGACCCATACGGACAAGGTTCTCACCATGGATCGCGACGTCGCCGGCAGTTTGAGCCACAGCGCGTTTTGAGACTGAACAGGACAAGTGTCCCTTGCTTGTCCCGGGCTGTCCAAGGTGGAACACTGGCCAAGAATGGCACGGTTGGGAAGGGAACAGGACGGAGTAACCCCTAATCCACCCGCTACTCGCCGTCCTTACGTAAATCCTCCAAAGGACATGGAAGGAGTCCCGCATATCGTGTCCCGCTCATTCCATGTGTAAGAAAGGTAAATGTCGATTATGGTCCGCGGGTTCAACAAATGCCGCTTGATTTCGATCCGGCGTTCTATCATCGGGGTTTGTTATCAGCTGGGAAACCAAGGTAGAAAGACGAGACCTTAGACTATCGCCGACCGGCTAATGCGTGGGTTACGTGCTGTCCCTCAAGCACTGGGTCCCGGTTCACAAGGCCCATAACCAGGCGGGCTCCGCGAGAATACGGCTTGGATACTGCATTGGCTAAGGTAGAACAAATCTTTTCCACGATCGGGGGAATGGATGCCCCAAAGGGAACTGCCCATTCTCATTGCCGGCGCAGGATTGCAGGGATCTTGTATCGCATTGGAGCTGGCCCTGCGCGGCCTGCCCGTGCTGCTGCTCGATCAGGATCCCGAACCTATGAACCGGGCGAGCCTTCGTAACGAAGGCAAGATCCACCTTGGCCTGATTTATGCCAACGATCCCACGTTCAAAACCGCCCGCCTACAGCTCACGGGCGGATTGCGCTTTCGCAGTCTGCTCGAGCGTTGGATTGGCAAAGCCGCGAATAAGCTGCGTTACTCGACTGCGTTTACCTATCTGGTGGCTCGCGATTCTGTGCTGAAGCCAGAAGAACTCGCCGGGCACTATTCGCGATTGGAGGAAGAATACAGAGCCCAGCTTCTCGTGGATCCGGAGCTGGACTATCTCGGGGCGCAACCACGATTTCTTGCGCGCAAACTGGACGCCATCCCGCCGCAGTTTGCGGCCGATCGCTTCCAGGCCGCCTTTGCGACCCCGGAACTAGCCATAGATACGGAACAGCTTGCCTGCCTGATCCGTTCGGCGCTGCATGCGTCGCGGCTGATCGACTTCCGCGACAGCCATACCGTACGCACCACCGAGGTTATCGGAGATACGCTGCGTGTCGAGGGCGACGGGCCGAATGGCGCTTTCTCCATTTACGCGCAACAGGTCGTGAACGCAACCTGGGAACGGCGGGCAGCACTCGACTGCAGAATGGGGATCGCGCCTCCGCAAGGGCTGCTGCACCGCCTGAAGTATCGTGTGATGGTCCGGGTGCCTCCGGCGATGCAGCACGGTCCATCGGCGACGATGGTAGTGGGACGATATGGTGACGTGGTGATACGGCCGCAAGGCGACACCTATCTATCCTGGTACCCCACTGGATTGCGCGGGTGGACCAGTGAAATCGAGCCCCCGCGTTTGTGGGACGAGCCTTGCCGCGGAAATCCGCCAGCTGACATTGCACGCGAAGTCGGCCAATGCGCCCTCCGATATATCGACGAATGGTACCCAGGGATTGCTAACAGCAGCATCGTCGCTCTCGATGCCGGCGCGATTGTGGCAGTCGGCCACACAGATGTGGATGATGCAAAGAGTGGCCTGCATGACCGCACCCGCATTGGCGTGACATCGGTAAACAACTATCACACGGTAGATCCCGGGAAAATGACCACAGCGCCGCTGTTTGCCCTGGAGGCTGCTGACCGAATAGCGGAACGCGCGGGCAAGCCACGCCAATATGCCCCATTCGATTATGAGGGGCTTAACACGTGACGAAGACGGCGTCGTTACCACGGGTCGTGGCCCTCGTACCTGCGTGGCGCTCCGCGGCTTTTATTCAGGAAACGCTTGCTTCACTTGCTGCGCAGAGCTATCCGAATCTTCATATTCTTATCTCAGACGACGCCTCGCCAGACCATACGGCGCAGATTTGTGAAGAGTTTGCGGCGCAGCGCGAAAACACGCGCGTGATCCGGCAGCCGAGGAACCTCGGTTGGGTGGATAACGTTAACGCTCTTCTTGCGGCAGCGGCAGGCGACTATTTCTTTTTTGCATTTCACGACGATGTGCTGAAACCTATGTACGTCGAGCGGCTTGCGAACGCCCTGACAGAGAACCCGGCAGCCGTGATTTCATTTTCCGATTTGGAGACGCGTCATCTGGACGGCACTATCGAAATGCAGGAATACACTTTGCTCGAAGGAATCACGGAAGCTCGTTCGCGGGGTCGCCAGGTGCTGAGTCGCGATGGCACATGGTGGGCGCCCAATCGGGGGCTGTTTCGTGCCTCCACTGCTCGTGAAATTGGCGGCATGCGAAAACACTTGGCTGGAGAGTGTTCCGCCGACCTGCCGTGGCTGCTCCGGCTTGCCCTGATTGGTGAATTTGTGCGTGTTCCGGAAGCGCTGGTTGTGAAACGTTTCACCCAGCAGAGTCTCTCACGATCGTGGCAGCACAACCGATGGCAGCGGTTCGGTCTACAGTGTGCTTGCATCCAGGCGATTCGCAGTGCCGGCCTGCCGTTGACCGACGAGCTGCTCCTGCAACTCTCCGTGCTCCAAAGCTGGGGCCAGCGCCTTGGCCGCAGCCTTGGCAGACATGTGCCAAACATCCGGGCAGGAGAAACGCACTGAGCATGTAGCATTCATGCGGCCCCAGGAGGCAAGGAATGAGAACGTCGAACGGACAGCGTACCTAATTCCAGCAATTTCAGTTATTTGGCGCTGACTCGCCTTCGGCCGGGGTTGTCGGCCGGGTCTCGGAGCACGCCGTGCGATGGGCCGGATCTTGTCCCCTTATCTCCTCCCTGGCCTTGGCGTCGCCGACGGAACTGGACCGGCGAGTAGTGACGCAACCGCCCGCCAGCAAAATTCGTGCTGTTCAGCATCCTCTGACCTTCAGTAAGGAGATCACCCGATCTTGAGGTTGTGCCATCTTTCGCGTACATCCAACCCCAACGAAGTCCGACGTCTCCAATGAATTGGGGGATCAATCTTATGGTGATAATCACCGGTCTTGTCGCCGCAATCCTGATCCTGGCTTTGGGACTGCTGTTCTATCGGGCGAACGAAGCACGCGTTCGCAGCAGACGCCGAGATTTTCCTGGAGCCAAAAGTTCAATGGAAGAGCAGAACCACCGGGCAACAGGAATAAATTAGCCTGCCTGACGGCTCAAGCAAGCAGTGAAAGTTGAGCAGGCTGAAAAGAAAACTTACGATCACGCTCGACACTCCAGCGAGGAGGATGATTGCCGCCAACCTCCTGGACTGTGAGTGCATGCACTTGTATCCCCTACAATGTGCCGCTTCCAAGCCGTCGATTGCGCCATTCAAACTCGATGATGTGATCCGGCTCGATTGGAGGGCCGCCGGTTTTCCCGAGCCTTCTTTCTCTTTGCCGGCAGTGCTCCCAGGTAGTTCGAGAGAATGAGCTTGCAACCGCAGGGGCATCCCTATAGAAATGTCATCATTTAGCACCGCGCATTCTTGGCGATGACCCCGTGTGAACTCTCATAGACTTCCCGATTTACACTCTCCCATGCACCATTGAAATTTGCGATTGACCGCCCAAAGACTGAAAGGAAACCACATCGGTGATAGGAAATCCCACCTTCCATGAAGATCCTGAAGAGGAGAGCGAGTCCGCAAAGTTCTTCGACCCTCCTAAGGTTGTCAAAAACCGGCGCGTGGCCGCGAAAAAAGCAGGAACCGTCATTTTGGGCGCCTCTGAAAAGGCGGTGGGCCTAACCCAAACCGCGACGCACTCGGGAACAATCGGCACGACGGCTGCGCTCGTGACCGGCGCTGCCGTTAGCGCGACTGGCATCGGCTTGCTCGCTGTCGCGGGAGTCGGAATGGTCGTGTCTTCGAGTATTGCCGCTCGGTCTGCCTATAAGACACACCACCACATGAAAGGCCTGCAGGACATCTATAACGACCGGAAGAACCTGGGCGGCGAACAAGGCTGCAAAGAGTTGTTGAGTGACGGCACGCAGGCGGAGACCAAATACTCCTTGGGGTCTCACGAGATCGTCGCCAACGACGTGTTGCCGTACGCAATTCGACAAAAGGTGAAGAAGCGCCGGTTCAAAATCGCATCGGCGAATCCGGTCACCAGCCCATTTGCCACGGTCTACGCCATCGGTAACAAGTGGGGCAAGGCCCAGCGTGGCGAGCTGGGAAAATCTCGAAATGCGGCCGCGCAATGGCTCGCTGCTCACTTCCTAGAGTGCAATTGCAAACTTGCATCGAAGATCATCGCGGAGCTCCACGGTGAAGAACAAATGACGGCGTTTACCTCATCAGAGTTCAAAGATCTGTGGCCGGTGCTGGCGACCAAGATGAAGTCGACCTGAGGAGGGATTCATCGCGTCACCGCGACGAGGGGAGACATGGAGGGAAGACTGAGTCCTCCAGGGGAGTGATCACAGCCGCTTGGGGAGTGATCACCGGTTTTCCTATCAACACTACGCAATCCGTCGTAGCCTGCTGCCTACCTTTAGCTGTTCGACGCGGCGACGGTCGAGGAGCATCCCGTCGCCCGCATCTCTTCCCTAGGTGCTTCCGATTCCGGCGCGGCTCAGTCTCCTGAGCTCACCGGCTTCGCCAGGTAAGCGTGAAATTCGCTGGGATTGCTCTTCAAGACCGCGAATCCCACGATCTCGCCTCTGTCGTTAATGGAACATGCGGTTTGCAAGGACAACGTGGTATCCGCAGGCACGAGCGTGTTCAGGTCGGTCGGCGTTCCATTGCGCCACAACACGGCCCGCAGGTTGAAATTCGCGTCGAGAGACACTCCAAGCACCAGGCCGTTATTGCCGATGGCGAGGGCCAGGCTGTTTGAGTCACCTTTCAGAGTTCCGAGATCGGTGATGTGGCCCCGCTGCCAAAGAAAGCCATGAAAGCTCGCGTCGCCGACGGTGTCGGAAACTCCCACAACCTGCCCATAATCGTTCAGGCCGGTAGCATAGATCCCAAAAACCTTCCCATCTCCGCCAAGGTTGCCCAGATCGGTCGGCTTGCCGTTCTGCCATAGAACAGCATGCAGCGGCGTCAGATTGTTCAGCTCAATCGTATTGAAGGGCCCGCAGGTACCGGTGGCGCCCACCACCTGGTTGAGACGATTGATGTCGAAGGCAACTCCGTCAGGGTCATTGTCCACCGTCTGAAGCACATGAACGTGCACCTGCGGCCCCGGGAACGGTCCCGTCCAGATGACTGGCTTGAACTCGATCCTCTGCGCCGACACGGACGCGCCGGGACAGGTCTTGTCCAATTCGCCGTTTTCCGCTGTTCCGGCCGTTACGCCGTAGTCGTTAA
>DASRRN010000621.1:0-5287 GCA_035695685.1 Acidobacteriaceae bacterium
CGATGACAAGAGCAGCAGCGCGGCGACCGACCCGGTTACCAATATGCTCGTTCGCATCGCGGTTCCTCGTAGGATCAAATGAGGTAGGAATCCTTCGAATGGTACAGCCTGGGAGCGGATCGGGAAAGATGCCGCTTACAACCGGCTGAGTGGAATTCAGTTTCTTTGCAGGCACGGTACATGAAACCCAGCTTGGCGCGGCAGCTCGGAGAAGCCCGGGAAGGGGTGGGAGCCGCAATCGCTGCCGCCGCCAGCGTCGGCTATTTGGGGTCTCTGGTTGGCCCGCCGGTGGTGGGGTCTGTCTCGGGCGTGCTCGGCTTGCGCATGGCCTCGGCGCTGGTTGTCGTGGCTGGAGTGGTTATCTCCTTTGCTGCGCGCATAGTAACGGCCGAGACCGCGTAGCGGCCGCAATCGTATAACTTACTCATTTAAGTAACTTTCACTGTTTTTCAACAGGCTGCAGAGGAAATCACCGAACGGCATGGCTTTGCAGGGCTGCGGAAAATGGATGGCTTCTGCGGAAACGAGTTTAAAGAACGTACCTCAGGGCCTTTAGAGGTGTGTGAGAACCGGAAGAGAAAACAGCAGGTCCCTCCACTTCGCTACGCTCCGGTCGGGATGACACATTTTTTGCAAGGAAAATGTCGAAAAACGACCAGAGGAATGGATTTCAACAGTCCGACAGAAGTGTCATCCCGACCGGAGCGTACCCGGATTTCCTTCGCTCGCTGCACTAGACAGACCCGCGTGTGCGCCTTTCCTTAAAGAAAGGCGCATGGTGCTCGCCAACGCCACCAAGGTCTACAGGAAATCCGGGGTAGCGAAGTGGACCTGTCCCGGCGTGCCGTGGAGGAACCTGCTGTTTCTCTTCCCGTTCTCACACACCGTCTGAAGGCCAGATGATTTTGCTGGGTTTATGTACGGGCTGAAGCTCGTACCTACCATCTCAAAATAGAGCTTCACCACATAGAAATTATCCAAACCGCTTAGCGCAGAGGCCTCAACCGATATCTGCTTACCCACCATCATTAAGGTCGTGCTCATCTAATCGCTTTGAATTTTGGCCATTGGATGCTTGCCACCGGGGAGGACGATGCGTTATCGTTGGGCGTCTCCACTCAAGGCGGGCAGCAATGGAAAGTCTGGCGATTCTGGGTGGCCGCGCGTTGCGGACCACCCCATTCACACCTTGGCCACTGTTCTCGAATAAGGAAGAGACGCGAATACTGGAAGTGTTGCGCGGTCGAGCCTGGGGAGGTCAGCCCTTCCCGGGTAAGTACTCTACCCAGTTCGCCTCAGGTTTTGCCAAGCTGCACGACGCCACTTACGGTCAATGTGTGAACACCGGTACGGTCGCCATTCAGGCGGCTCTCAAGGCCATCGACATCCGTCCTGGCGACGAGGTGCTGGTCCCTGCCTACACGTGGGAAGGCACGGTGGGTCCGGTGCTGCTGGTGAACGCTGTACCAGTGTTTGTCGATGTTGATCCCGAAACCTATTGCATGGATGCCGTGGCCGCTGAGGCCGCCATCACCCCGAAAACCAAGGGAATCCTGCCGGTGCACTTAGGAATGCGCTTCGCCGACATGGATGCGCTGCCGGAGATCGCCCGCAAACATTCGCTGAAGATTGTCGAAGACTGTGCTCACGCGCACGGCGGAAAGTGGCGGGGAAAGGGCGCGGGTTCGATGGGCGACCTGGGAGCTTTCAGCTTCCAATCGAGCAAGCTCATCACCTCCGGCGAAGGCGGCATCGTGCTGACCAACAACCTCGAATACCATGAGCGCGTGCAAACCTACATCAATGCCGGTCGCGCCAGCGTGACCGATAAATTTCACCATCGTACGATTGGCTTCAATTATCGGCTGGGTGAGTTTCAGGCGGCGCTCCTTACCGCCCAGTTGGAGAGCCTTCCCGACCAAGCCGTGATACGCATGGCAAACATGGCCTACTTCGAGCAACAGATGGCAAAAACACCTGGCATCGGTTTCTTGAAGCCAGAGCCTCGCATTACGACCTTAGCTCCCTACGGCTTTGTGCTGAAATACTTTTCCGAGCAAGTGAAAGATATTCCCCGCGCTGCATTTGTGGCCGCCCTGCAACTGGAAGGCATACCCTGCGACGGTTTGTTCTATGAGCCGGTCTACCGCAGCTCACTGTTCCCGCTCGATCCGGCCGACTTCCCCGCGCTTAGCTGGGGTCGATCGCAGCCGCTTGATTTAAAGACCATGTACACCTGTCCAGAGTCGGAGAAGGCAGCCTACCGAGAGGCAATCTGGTTTCCGCACCAGATCTTCCTCGGCCCGCGCAGCGACATCGACGCCATAGTGGAGGCGATGCACAAAGTCCTGAAGAGTATCGAGAGCCTGCGCGACCTGGACCACAAGGCAATCCGCAACCAGCGGCTTTCACGCGCAGACCGTGAGAGCTAAGCCATGCCTCCGGTAGGCTTCGCCGTCCTTGGACTAGGCGCCCTGGCACAAAGCGCGATCCTGCCCGCCTTCCGTGGCACGCAACGGTCAAAGCTGGTTGCATTGGTCAGCCGCGACGCGGAAAAGGCCCGCCGCCTGGCCTCGCTGCATGACGTGGCATATGCCTACGACGACCTGGAAGATTGCCTTGCGAATCCGCAGGTGGAGGCGGTGTACATCGCCACTCCTCCGGGCAATCATTTCCGCGACGTCGAAGCCGTGGCGATGGCCAAACGCCACGTGTTGTGCGAAAAGCCGCTGGCAGTAACAG
This sequence comes from Acidobacteriaceae bacterium, assembly GCA_035695685.1. Taxonomy (GTDB): domain Bacteria; phylum Acidobacteriota; class Terriglobia; order Terriglobales; family Acidobacteriaceae; genus PALSA-350. The sequence continues at coordinate 2,743 of DASRRN010000621.1, forward strand.
CCGCGGAGGCCGCGGAAATGGTTGCTACCTGCGCCCGGCAGTCCGTTCTATTGATGACCGGCTACCGCAAGTGCTTCGAGCCCTCAACCATTTTTATTCGCAACCTGATCCTCTCCGGGCGCATAGGCGCGCTCAAGATGTTGCACGCCTCTTTCAGCGAACGTCACGCGTTGCCCCAGACTTCACCCCCGTGGATTCTTGACCGGCGGCTTGCCGGCGGCGGACCGCTCATGGACCTGGGCATCTATTGCGTTCACGCAGCGCGATGGCTAGCCGGAGAACTTCCCTCGCGCGTATCTGCTTTCCAGTGGACCCACGACTCGTCGCTCTTCCGTGAGGTTGAAGAGGGCATCGCGTTTTCCATGTACTTTCCCGGCGGCCTGGTGGCCCAGGCCAGCACCTGCTATGGCGCCGCTCTTAGCTCGATGCTTTATCTGGGAGGAACGCGCGGCTCCGTCTCGCTCACGCCAGCGTTCCCCTACGAACAAGAACGAGTGCTGAGCGGACGCTTCGGAGATGAGAAGCTACAAAAAACTTTTCCCGTGGTCGACGAATTCCGGCCACAAATTGAGGCGTTTTCCCAAGCCATCCGCGGAGGGCCCCTTCCGTCGTCTTGCGGGGCGGACGGTTATCTCGACATGGCGATTATTGAGGCCGTCTACAGCTCTGCCGCGGCCGGCGTTCCCCAGGCCGTCGAACTTATTCCTTCGTCTTGAGCAAGTGGGCGTTGTCGTGCAAAAACTTCTCTATGTCATCCTTCATACCGAGGACTTTGGCCCACTGTTCCTTGTAAAGAGTCACCGGGAACCGGCCAACTCCGTAAAGCGATACTGCTCCCTTCTCACTCACTTTTAAACTTAGCCCACGTACACTCTTGTTTTTCAGCTGATCATTTTCTGCACGCAGTCTCTCAAGCTCTGCTTTTAAATCCTCATCGGACATGGCGCACCCTCCTAAATCCTAAGCACGTCAGATCAGTCTAGAGCATTTTCAGTTCTACGGTGATAAGGGGAAGCGGCGCGAGGAGAGCGGCTTTCGGCCTTTCCCTTGGGAAACGTCACGGCGGAGTTCGGCTAGTCCCTTTACACCAGAACCGAAAGTCCTCCTACCCGAAAAATTTCCGCCCGCTAACAGCGTTGGGCCGACCTATATCGCAACTCCCCGGGTTGGCGCAAAATACGCCAGGTAGGGGGCACCCAATGGTCGTGGCCGGCGCAGGGGATTTACCATGCCATATGCCTCATTGCGACACTCTCATTCGGAACGTTCGCGTTCTCGACGGTAGTGGCGCCGAGCCTGAGACGGCAGATGTCGCTGTCGACGCCGGCGCCGTTTGCGCGGTCGGACAACTCCCACATTACGTTGCCCGGCAGGTTACAGACGGAGAAGGGCAAATCCTCTCTCCTGGCTTCATCGATGTGCACACCCACGACGATACCAGCGTCATCCGCGACCCACAGATGATGGCGAAACTTTCCCAGGGAGTCACGACCGTGATCGTCGGCAACTGCGGCATCAGCGCGGCGCCGGTGCAGTTGACGGGCCCACCTCCCGATCCGATGAATCTGCTGGGGAAGGCTGAAGCCTTCCGTTACCCAACCTTCGCGGCGTACGTCGCGGCCGTCGACGCGGCCCAGCCGGCAGTGAATGTGGCTGCCCTGGCCGGTCATACTGCTTTGCGCAACAACCACATGGATCGGCTCGACCGCGCCGCCACCGCAGCCGAGATCCAGGCCATGCGCGCACAACTGGTTGAGGCCCTGGACCACGGTGCCCTGGGGTTGAGCTCCGGCCTGGCCTACGGTTCGGCCCGTTCCGCTCCAGCGGAAGAAATTTTGTCACTGGCCGAACCCCTCGCTGCCGCCGGCGCCATCTACGCCACGCACATGCGGACGGAAGCCGAGCAGATCCTCTCCGCCATGAGCGAAGCCTTCGCTACCGGCCGTCACTGCAACGTGCCGGTCGTCATCTCCCATCTGAAATGCGCAGGCATCGCCAACTGGGGCAGGAGCGGAGAGGTTCTGCACGCATTGGAGACGGCTCGCGCTGAACAGCCTGTGCAATGTGACTGCTATCCCTATGCCGCCTCTTCGAGCAACCTCGATCTTCGCCAGGTGGATGAGCGCGTCCGTATCGTCATCACGTGGTCGACGCCACACCCCGAAATGGCCGGCCAGACGCTGGAGCGGATCGCCCTTGCCTGGGGCATGAAGCAAGGGGAAGCGGCGGCGCGTTTGCAACCCGCCGGGGCCATCTACCACTGTATGACGGAAGAGGATGTGCGGCGCATCCTGCGGCACCCGGCAACCATGATCGGCTCCGACGGGCTGCCCAACGACCCCCGGCCACACCCCCGCCTTTGGGGAACGTTTCCTCGGGTGCTGGGCTATTACTGCCGGGAACAAGGTATCTTCCCCCTTACGCAAGCGGTGCATAAAATGACCGGCCTGCCCGCGCAACGATTCAGACTGGCCGGACGCGGTCGAATCGGCGAAGGCTCCTCTGCTGACCTGGTACTCTTCGATCCGGAGAAAATTATCGATAC
>DASRRN010000622.1:0-2304 GCA_035695685.1 Acidobacteriaceae bacterium
AGCACTTCCAGCGTGGTCTTGCCGATACCACGTGGCGGTGTATTGATCACCCGCGCCAGGGCGATCGAATCATCCGGGTTCTGCACTAATTTGAGATAGCTCAGCAGATCCTTGATCTCGGATCGGTCATAGAAGGAGAAGCCGCCCACCATGGTGTAGGCGATTCCATAGCGGCGCAGCGCTTCCTCTACCAGGCGGGACTGAGAGTTGGTGCGATAGAGCACCGCGGCACGGGGTGCCTCCTGTTCTTCGCCCGCCTTGCGCATGTACTTCTGAATGTAGTCGGCAACAAAGAGCGCTTCGTTTTCCCCATCCGGCGCTTCGTAGTAACCGATCATGGCTCCGCCTTCGCGCGAGGTCCAAAGATTCTTGCCCTTGCGCTGCAGGTTGCGGGCCACGACTGCGGAAGCTCCTTCGAGAATCACCTGCGTGGAACGATAGTTTTGCTCCAGCCGGATGGTCTTTGCTTCCGGGAAGTCGCGCTCGAACTCCAGGATGTTGCGGATGTCAGCTCCGCGCCAGGAGTAGATGCTCTGGTCTTCATCTCCAACGACGCAGACGTTGTGCTCTGTACCAGCCAGCAGCTTCATCAGCTCGTACTGCGGCCGGTTGGTGTCTTGATACTCGTCGATCAGCAGGTAGCGGTAGCGCCGGTTGTAACGTTCCCGCACTTCGCCGGAGGAGCGCAGCAGGCGCACAGCTTCGAGCAGCAGGTCATCAAAGTCCAGCGCATTGGCCTTGCGCAGTTCCTTGCGATAAATCTCGTAGATATGCGCGATCCGTTCGGCTACGGGGTCGGTGGATTGCAGATAGATCTCCTGCGGATCGAGCATGTGGCTCTTGGCCCAGGAGATACGGGCGAGAACCGTCCGCGGCGTCAACTGCTTGGTGTCAAGCCCCATGCGGCGCATCGCCTGCTTGACGATGGCCTGTTGATCGGCTTCGTCGTAGATCACAAAGTTGCGAGTAAGCCCTTCATTGCCAATACGCAGCGCTTCAATGTCGCGGCGCAGAACGCGCACGCAAAAGGAGTGGAAGGTGGCCAACAGCGGTTTGGCCAGCGATCGATGCTCAAGCAGGCGGTCCACCCGCTCGGCCATTTCTGCCGACGCTTTGTTGGTAAATGTGACCGCGAGGATGGAATCGGGTGCAACATTGCGCACCTCAATGAGATACGCGATGCGGTGGGTAATGACCCGGGTCTTGCCGGAGCCGGCCCCAGCCAGGATCAGCAAAGGGCCATCCACCGATTCGACGGCGGCACGTTGCTGCGGATTTAATTTATCAAGCAGATGTTGCAATGGCTGGTCTCTGGAGGATGGTGGGGCGATGAATTCTCTGCTACCAGTGTATCGTCCGGCGCGAGTTGTGTTGCAATTCGGATATGCACAGTGTGGATGAGCAGTTCCGGCGGAGAGTTTGCGTTTTTTGTGGATCGAGCCTGGGGGTGAAGCCGGCATATCGTACCGAGGCGGTGACTTTGGGCCGCCTGTTGGGAGAAGCAGGATTGGGTCTGGTGTACGGCGGGGCGCAAGTGGGCTTGATGGGCGCATTGGCCGACGCCGCGCTGGCGAATGGAAGCGAGGTCATCGGGGTGATTCCCCGTACGCTTGCCGGCATCGAAGTAGCGCACCAAGGCCTGAGCCAACTGGTTCTGGTCGAGACTATGCATGAACGCAAAGCGTTGATGGCCCAGGAAGCGGATGGTTTTGTTGCCTTGGCCGGTGGTTTCGGTACGCTGGATGAATTTTTCGAGATCCTCACCTGGGCACAACTCAATATCCATGCGAAACCGTGTGTGCTGGTGAATACTGGCGGTTACTACGATCATCTCCTGAGCTTTCTCCAGGTAGCCATCGATCAGGGCTTCCTCAAGCGGGAAAACTTTGGCCTGATCCACATCGTGGTAAACGCCGCCGAAGCACTCAAATGTTTACAGAAGCTCTGGCAGTCCTTGCCCATGAGCCATGTCGCCCCGGCCGAGCCCGCCCCCTAAACGGTTGTCTAGGGTATCGGCAGAACGTTCGACGAGCCACAACTGACGGGTGCCCCACATCCCCGATTTCCTGTGGACCTTCGAGCTTCCAAAGAACTTCATGCGCCTTTCCTTGAAGAAAGGCGCACACGTTGCCGTGTCCAGCGCCGCGTGCAGGAAATTCGGGGCATCTCGCTGGTTTTTCGCGAGATGTGGGATACCGCGACCCTTGACCCAAAGTGCTCATTGGGATCGGAAAGCTTGGGGGCTATCGCAGTGGTATCCCACATCTCGCGAAAAACCAGCGAGATGTGGGGCACCCGTCGTTC
>DASRRN010000623.1:0-3482 GCA_035695685.1 Acidobacteriaceae bacterium
AACGCCATGGATCCGGCACTCCAGGCAAAAACCGTGGCGCAGGTAAACAGCGACCACCAGCTCACAATCAGCGTCATCGCCCGCCGGGGGCCGATACGGTCACCCAGCCAACCACCTGGTATCTGGAACAGAGCGTAGGCCCATTGGAACGAGCTCAAGATCCATCCCATGGTGACGATGGAGAAGCCAAACTCCTTCTGAATGGACGGAACCGCTGAGGAGATGACGACCCGATCAATGTAGGTGATCATGTAAGCAGCGATCGTCAGCCCTAACACGATGTAACGGACACGGGTTGGACGCGCCAATCGGGACCTCTTTCCCTTTGCTACGACAGCTTGATAATTGATCTATCAGATGGCGCGACGGGAAAAGTGTACACAAAGCAATTGCTTGTGGCTAGACGCAAGGGGTTGCGAGCGCCCCTGCGGTGCTGCGATGATAAATGAACGAGCAACAGTTCATTTGAAGGTTTTATGCCCACCTTTGCGGAAATTGAACCACTTTCCTTAAGCGATCGCGTCATCAACGCGCTCAAAGACGCCTTCTTCGCCGGCCAGCTCAAGCCGGGCGACGCCATTGTGGAGCGGGAGCTGGCTCGGCAGATGAAAGTGGGAACCCCCGTCGTTCGCGAAGCCCTGATTTCTCTGCAGGGGCAAGGTTTCGTCCGCCGGGTGACGAACACCGGCACATTTGTCACCCAATTTACGACGGAAGAAGTTCGCCAGCTTTATACCCTACGCGTGGAACTGGAACTGTTGGCGTTGCAGTGGGCAAAGCCCCGGGTAACGGAAAACGATCTCCGGGAACTTAGCCGCCAGATCGCGAAAGTAGTGGAAGCAGGGGAAAGAGGCGATCGGCGCCAATTCCTGGAGCTCGATTACGCATTTCACCGGCAATGCTGGGCACTCTCCGGGAATCCTTATCTCGCCGAAACTCTGGACCGCCTGATGGCGCCTCTCTTCATATTTGTCGTGCTGGCCAGTGGTGCTCCGTTAACCGGATCGATGGGCAGAGAACACTATGAACTCGTCAACGCCCTTCAGAATACGGAGGAGCCTGAATTTACCGCGGTCGTGCGCAAGAGGCTTACCGGATTTACCTCCCGCTGGCTCGCTGCTTTCAGCAAAGCGGACGATCCAGCCAAACAAGCCTAGCTGACTTCTATTCCAATTTTCGCTACCGCGAGTGCGGGTGACGATGCCGAGAGTGTCACCGTGCCCGGGACGCCACTCGATTGAACAACAACAAGAGCCAGTCCATGGAACGCTCTACGGCTTGGCCCCTGGTAGCTCTCGTGACTATCTGGTTGTCCATTGTCTAAGCCGAGGATTCGGCCGGCGCCGGTTAGCGCGAACGTGATCTCATCGTTTGCAGTTGGAACAACCCTCCGCTCCTGGTCTAAAACCTGGACTGTGACATGGGCAACATCGCTGGATCTTCTGGAGATCCGCGGCCGATCTACGGTCAGAGCCAGCTTCGCCGGACTGCCCGTCGTTGTCATCTCAACCGTCCGGATCACCTTGCCGCCTTTCACTCCATTCGCAGTAAGTGTTCCGGCGGTAAACGGAACATCCCATGACAGGTGAAGGTCGGCCGTCGTCTGCAGGACCTTGGCGCGCGCAGGATAGTTTCCATAGGTGCCCACCATGCCGGGACGAGGAAACGCATATCCTTTAACACCAAGACTGTTACCGTTGAGAAATAGCTCCACGGTGTCGCAGTTGGTATAACAGGTCACGGTGATGACTTTGCCTTCTCTTCCAGCCCAGTTCCAGTGCGGAAAGAGATGAAGCACCGGCTCTGTTGTCCATCTGCTTTGATAGAAGTAGTAGGCATCCTTAGGGAATGCACACGTGTCCAGGGCGCCGCTGGAAGCAATTTTCGCCGGCCAACGAGCTTCCCCCAAATAATCGATACCCGTCCAGATAAAGTCGCCGCTTACGTAGTCATAGGTCTGGATAAACTTCTGCAGCTGCTCCACCTCGATCGCTGTATTAGAGGCCCTGCCAAAGAAGGGGTCATCGGGCGTTTCAGCCGCGTAGGTACCGCGCGGACCAAAAATCGAACTGGTTTCGGTGCCGATAAACCGCCGCTTTGGATAGTCATGGCGATCGATCGCGTAAAACTTCTCCCGGCGGTCTCGCCAGCGATCCACATAGTTGTAACCGACGACATCAAGTTTCTCCAGGAACTCCGGCAAGGCTGCCTTGGGCTCCGCGGCAATCTGGTCGCATGCGGCCGTCACCAGCCGTGTCGGATCTTTACTGCGCATGATGTCGAGAAGCGTCTGTAGAGTCTGCGGGCCTTGAGGATCGCTCTGGTCGGGCATTTCGTTGCCCGCACTCCATATCACGATCGATGGGTGATTCCGGTCCCGCTCGATCATCGAGGTCATATCGCGCGCCGACCACTCGTCGAAATATTTATGATAACCGTAGAGCGGCGTCTGCAACTTTGGTTGTTTCCACTCGTCGAAAGCCTCGGCCATGACCAGGAAACCCATCTTATCGAGCAGATCGAGAAGCTCGGGTGCTGTAGGATTGTGGCTCAGCCGGATGCTGTTGCAGCCCATCTGTTTGAGCAGCTCCAATCGCCGCTCCCACATCCGCTCCGGTACCGCCGTACCCACTGACCCACAGTCGCCGTGGATGCAGACACCGTTCATCTTGACGTGTTCTCCGTTCAGCAGAAAACCTCTGTCCACATCAAATTTGACCTCTCGTATGCCGAAGATCGTGGCATCCTGATCGAGCTGCTGCCCCCGCGATCGCAGGCTGCTGCGCAAGGTGTAGAGATTTGGCGTGGAAACAGACCATAAGGCAGGGGAGGCAACCAGCAAATGTTGACTGAAGGTGACGTCGCCTTTGGCTTGAATCGACATCGTGCTGCTGCCTTGCTGTACTACTGTTCCCTTCTGATCCAGTATTTCTGTTGTCAGATCACAGGAAGCGTCAGCATCGCTTTCATTTACCACCCGCGTCGCAATCTCGACCGAGGCGCTTTGCGGGGAAATCGATGGCGTGGTAACGAACGTCCCCCATTGGGCCAAGTGAATGGGATCGGTGATGATGAGCCAAGTGCGCCGGTAAATACCCGAGCCGGTGTACCAGCGGCAGTTCGGCTGGAGAGAGTTGTCGACACGCACAGCGATCTGGTTTGGCCTTCCCACCTGCTTAAGGTGCGGTGTCAGGTCATAGGAAAAGGTGGTGAACCCATACGGCCGCATTCCCAGCGACACGCCGTTGATCCACACTTCACTGCGCTGGTACACGCCATCGAATTGCAACACAACACGTTTGCCTCGCGTAGCCGCCGGAAGGGTGAACTGTTTCCGGTACCACCCAATCCCAGTGGGCAGGTAAGCTCCTGTACTCCCAGCTGGAGCGTCCTGGCTGAAAGGACCTTCAACGCTCCAGTCATGAGGTAGATCAAGCGTTCTCCAACTGCCGTCTTTAAAGTCGGGAGATTGCGCGCCCTCT
>DASRRN010000624.1:0-4018 GCA_035695685.1 Acidobacteriaceae bacterium
CGGAAGCCGCCGGTCTCAATCCCGAAACCGCCGCCTACACCAAATCCAAGCCCCGCGTCCGCACCTACATGATGGAGCACCGCGCCGCCGTTAGGGAAAAGCTGGTGGACCAGCAACCCGACCTGTCCCGCCTGCCCCGGCTTGCCGTGGGGCGTGCCGTGGAAGGGCTGGCAAGCTGAACCTTGGTCGCGACCAGATCCTGGCCCGCCTCTGGGAACTCTCCACTCTTAGCCACGAAGTAACCCGCCTCTGGAAAATTGGTGACCAGACCGGAACTGACCCTATCGCTGGAGAGTGGCTTAGCTTTGCCTCCCTCATTTGCAAAGTGTCAGTCCCGTCAGGTCACCAATTCCCCAGGCATTGCTGCACCTTCTGCAGCCCGATGCGGCGATCTGCCGCTCCCCACGGCGCCGCAATCTTCACCCCCAAAAGCCGCCATTTTTCCAGGAGGAGACGAGGTCAGGATGAGTGGTCACGTAGCAAGAGATGGTGTCTCTCGTTTTGCCTCCGAACAGCTTTTATACGGGCTGCCCAGAGCCTTTCCCATCAGATGCCACAGCGCCACGTCCACGCCGCGCATGGCCATTCCGGTCACTCCGTCCAAGCCATAAGGCATCGTCGAACGGTACATCTGATCCCAAAGCATCTCGATGTTGAAGGGATCCTCTCCTAAAAGGAAGCGGCTGAAATGCTGCGCAATGATGAGGCAGGAAGCTGGTCCGCCGCCATAGTTGACGGCGCATCCAGTGACCCCCTCGTCGGTGACGATCTCAATCGCGTATGGATCCTGCCCCGGGCCCATCCATTGCGTTCTGATCTTCGCGTACTTCGGATAAATCGACATGGGATCGGCAATCAGGGTATTCGTTGCCCATCCACCTCCCCAGTATTGCGACTCACCAAGCTTGGCGCTCTTCTCCCCGTGTTGCCGGCGCGAATCTGGTATAGCTTGATCCCTGCGATCTTCACCGCGAACTCTCCGATACTGTTACCATGCGTGAGTCTACGTTCTGATCAACGTCTTCGTCACAAACATGCGATGCAGATAGTGCCATAGTCAATTGTTCAGTTGCCAGATCTGCAAGGCTGGGTTTGGTGCATCGCGTGGTATTCGATGATTATCGGGCGGGAAGTTTTAAAATCCGGCGCACTGGGCTTGGTTTCGATCGCCCTCCCTCACAAAATATTGGGGAGGATGCGCCGGCAGGTCGATCGTAGCATCACAGCAACGTCCAGATCCGGAGATATCCCACCCCATGAATCGACGAGAGTTTCTGCACGCCGGCGTTCTGAGCTTTGCAGCCGCAGCGGCCTCTGAACAGATCCTTGGCAGCACATCGACATCCGCTCCTGATGTGCATCCGCACTTGGATGATGAACATGTAAATTTCGGTTACGCATTTGCACCGCCGCACCGGATGACCGTAGCACGGCCCGAGGCCAGCGAGAAGACCCTGTTGGACCTTGAGCAGGGCCTGCTCACCCTTTCGTGGTCCTATGACGACTTACGGAACACACCCCTTGCCATCTTCAAGACACCACGGACGGCATGGCGCATAAAAGTACAGCCACTTTTAGATGGCAAGCCATTTCTCCACAACAGTTGGCGTCGAGGCGAGAATGTGCTGCCGATGTTGGACAGCAAGTATTTTGAGCCGGCCGGAAGCGTGCAACTTGAAGTTATAGGCGGCGTCACTGCCGCCGTGATGCGAGTACAAGTAAAAAATTCCGACACTGTCGCGCGCCGATTCTCGATTGCTTGCGAAACGATGGATGGGTGGGTGATGCACAATCCAGCCTGGATCGACACGAGCCAAGATCCGGATGCATTGGTTGCCTGCCAGGGAGAACGGCCGGACCGCGTGCTGCTGTTTGGAATAGGAGCCGCTCAGTTCCCTGTGGCCAGATGTACTATGACGCTGGAGTGGACTCTGCAACCGGGTGAGTCGGGAAACGGGTGGATCGTTCGGCCCTACGAGGCGTATGAGCAAGAGCTGGTGCAGTTGCGCACGAAAGATTGGAGTGAGGAGTTTGCCTCTTCGAAGAAGGAGTGGCAGCAACTACTGGGTAGGGCGGTAGCGATTCAGGTCCCGGATAGCGCGGTTCGCAACGCGTTTTATGCGTGCCTCGGGGATCTGTTTATCATGCGCGAACCGCTCGCCGCTGGATACATGGGGACGCTTTGTGGTACGGAGGGGTATCGTTCAACCAACCCCTTTGAACCTTGCCTGGCAGCGATTGCCCTGGACCAGACTGGTTTTCACAGTGAAGCCGCAAACGGCCTGCGGGTGCATTTGGACATGCAGGAGACGAACGGCGAGTGGGCTGATCCCAAAGGGTGGGCGCACCACATGTGGGGATGCTCGGGCATGAAGGCCTGGGCGAGCACAGAGCACTTCAAGTTAACTGGAGATCGATCGTACCTGGAAGCGGCCTTTCCGCGGCTCGCTGCGAGCTCCCGGTGGCAAGAGATTCAACGGCAAAAGACCCGGATTCCGGAAAGTGCCGGCGCTCCAGGTACCTATGGACTGATGCCGCGCGGCATGGGCGATGGCGGCCTGATGAACGGCTCAGACTACTTCGGGGTCTTCTATACTCACAACATTTTGGCGGTGTTTGCAGACCAACTTTCCGTCCAGGCGGCTGAGACGTTAGGTAAGACTGATCAATTAGCCGAGCTTCGCGAGATTCATGACTCCGCGATGAGGGATCTGCGCACCTCCCTCATCAAAGGTGCGATCCATCAGGATGATCTCCGGTGGATTCCCGGTTCGCCGGCGAACCCTACGGGCAGCCGGTGGGGAGTTATGTACAGTCTCTTCCCCACGGGCGTATTGGAGCCAGACGATCCGTTAGTCATCGGTACCTTGAAGAAGATAGAACAATCGATCAGCCCGGGCGGCCAGCCGGTGCACACGGGGTGGATGGAGGACGGCGCCTGGGTGGCCATCACCCTGGACAATATAGCCGAAGCGCACTTGGTACTCGGTCATGGTGACATCGCCATCGCATATCTGTACTCGACGCTCAACCACGGCACGCCACTCTACACGTGGTGCGAGGAGAGAGGGCAGGAGCCACAAACCAAGAAAACGAGCGGCGATCGACAACACTTGTGGACACCGCTTGCCGTGGTGCGTTTCCTGCGAGATTGCCTGGTTATGGAACAGGCAGACGGTCTCCACCTTGCGCTGGCCTCGGCGCGCAGCTGGCTGGATCAAGGCGGAACCGTTGGTATTCACGATGCACCCACGCACTTTGGAAACATCAGCTATCAGATTCGAGCCGATGTTGACAAAGGACTAATTCGGGCAGAAATCGCTCCGCCTGCTCGCGAACTACCGAAGGAAATCGTTTTGCACTTGCGCCATCCGGAAAACAAGATGATGCGTCGCGTAACCGTGAATGGAAAGACGCATGACTTCGAAGCACAGAACGAAGTCGTTCGGCTTGCTTCTGCCGGGGGAACCATCGTTGTCGAAGCCTTTTACTGAGCCGCCGACGCATGCCCGACAAGAAAGATGGAGGTAACCCGCCGCAGCGCCAGCTCAACGGTCGTAGTTGTCGCGCCCGCAGGCTAATGGGGCGACGTGATACCCATTACCCTCCACTTCGCCTCGGTGAATAGGTATCATCAGATCGGAAGAACAATTGACTGAACATCGAGTCGGACTCCTTTCCAGGAATGAAAAGCGATCCGACTGTACATCGTTGAGATCGTCCGACTGACATAAGGAGCGGACGGGCCTTGAACGGGTAAGCGAAGTGTAGGCGAAAGTGCCGAAATTACCCCACTGCCGGTGGTACGCCCGAAATTCCAGATTTGGCGTGGGTGAGCGCATTGGTTTGTCGCCAACTGACCGGATAATGCTTGCTCAACTTCACTTGGAGACGATTCGGGCCGGTAAGGTTTGCCCGAGCCGCTCCCGTGGAATGTGATTTGGCGGAAAATGAGAAGATGAGCACCGCCGTCCTGCTTCTGAGCGCTCCCAGTGGCTTCGCACGCAAAGGTGTGGTT
>DASRRN010000625.1:0-4700 GCA_035695685.1 Acidobacteriaceae bacterium
CTCCCAGATTGTTCCAGTCGTCGGCGTCGGTTGCGCGCAGATGAAGCGCTGCTTTTCGTTCTGCAATCGCCTGCTCCAGTTGCCCAGTGCTGGCCAGCGCCTGCGACAACAGCGCATGCAGGTCAGGATTGGCCGGCGACAGTGCGATCGCCTCGCGCAGTTGTGCAACCGCATCGTCGATCCGTCCAGACAACGCGTACGCCTCTGCGAGTTGCTGATGAGCATCCGCGTCGTTGGGCCGCTGTTGAACAGCGCCTTCGAGAAAATTCGCAGCCGGCTGCGGTTGATTGGCCTGAAGAGCCAAGCTGCCCAGGTTGAAAAGAGCGGTGAAATCGTGTGCATCGATCTGCAGGGCTGTGCGAAACTCGGCTTCCGCGGCCTCAGAGTGGTCTTCACTCTCCAGGGCGGCTCCAAGCCCGCTGTGTATTGTCGCGTCGGCCGGACATTGCGCAAGCATGGTACGAAACTGCTCCTCGGCGCCACCCGCCTGATCATGCTTCAGGTCAGAACGGGCGAGATTGAACCGTGCATTGCACGTCTGCGGATGCGCCGCAATGTCCTGCAAGAAGACCTTCTGCGCCTGCTGCCAATCTCCGGAATTCTCCAATGCGGCGCCGAGTTCATTCAGTGTGCGTTCATCACCGGGATGCAACCTAAGCGCGTGCCGATAAGCGACGATGGCATCCTGGTACTTGCCTTGGCCGGCCAGTGCGGACGCAAGGTTGTAGAGGGGGATGATATCGCTCGGATCCTTGCTCAGCCAGTTCCGCATCCACGCCTCCTCGAGGAGCAACCTCGGATCGGGTGCATCCGCGGGCACATTCACCGGCAGCACCTGCAGCCAAAGATGCGCCATCTCGTCTTCCGAGCGGTTCCCTGCTTTCACGCGCACCGGAGGGTTGTGGGGATTATGTTGGTTGCCGGAAGAGTTGTCGTACGTATAGCGCATGTGCACAACTGAGCCTTTCGGCAGAAACACCGGCTTGCGATAGCGGTATACCGATTGCCGGTCGATGTCCCAATTGGAAATCAGGATCAGCCATTTCTTCTGTTGACCGGGCAGCGTCGCCCACGCTTCCATACGCTTGCCCAGGTAATGCGCGTGGGGATAGATACCGAGAACGTCCACGTCTACGGGGAGCCGCAGAGCATCCTCCACGACAAAGTTGCGTTCTCCAACGGGAATGTCCAGCGCGGCGTCGTGTTCCAGCTGCAGCAACATTGGTTGTTTCGATGGCGGCTGATCGGTGAAGTAAAGGCCTATTTGCGCCGCGGCCATCTCCTGCTTGCCCGAAGGTTTCAGATGCATATTAAGGATCAGGTCATTGCCCGGGTCAAGTCTCCAGGGCATACCCTCCGGCTCAACCAACACCGGCGTGTCCGGCTTCCAAAACAGAAAATTACTATCGGGATCGAAGTCGTTGCCCGTATCCACCTCAAGCTCCATTCCCGGAACACCCTCTTTCCATTGCGCCGGGTGCGCACGGCGAAAGGACGCCGTACGATCGACGAGAATGTTGGCGTGGTGAACGATCTGTGGTGCGGCTGGGCGGATCTCCATAGCGCGAATGTAATGCGTCTGTTTCAGCGGATAGGGCAGAACGAAGTTGCGAAAGACATCGGTTCCGGAAGCAGGCAACGTGAACGGCTGTTCCACCTTCAGGATTAAATCAGGTGTACCGAATTGCCAGGTTTCGCTGTATTTCGGCGCTGGCGGGGCGGCGGACGCATCGCCTTGCGCCATGCCAGTCTTTGCCCATTGGGCGATCAGCGCTATCTCGTCGTTGGTGAGTCTCCGCTCGTCGGCAAAGTCTCCGAAACCATCTTCCGGGAGCCAGGGCGGCATATAACGGGACGAGGTGACGACGGCCATCTGCGCGGCCCAACGCCGAGCGTCCTCATAGGTGAGCAGGCTGAACGGGCCCGCACCCCCAGGATGGTGGCAAGTGGTGCAGTTGTTGTAAACCAGCGGGGCAATCTGGCGCGACCAGGTGACGGTAGAGTTCTGTGCGCTAGCCGGACCTTCCGAGATCAAAAGCGTAACCGCGAGAATCGAGCACGCGAGCCATGCACGGATGAGGACTGTCATCGCTACAGGCCGGGACTGCTCTGCATCATACCGCCGTCGGTGATGATGGTGGTCGCCGTGATGTAACTGGCCCCGTCTCCCGCCAGGAAGGCCACCACAGTGGCGATTTCTTCAGGCTTCGCCATGCGGCCAAGGGGAATGGCAGCGTTCAATTTCTGCAAGAGCGCTGGATCGGTCATGGTGGAAAGATTGATCGGGGTGGCAACCGCACCCGGCGCCACGCCAACAACCAGGATGTTGTGGGCAGCGAGTTCTACGGCCGCGGTGCGAGTCAACATGCGCATTCCTCCCTTGGAGAGGCAATAGGCCGTGTTGCCGGGCATGGGCCAGTCTTCGTGGATGGAAGTCATATTGATGATTCGCCCCCCGCCGCCCTGCTTGATCATCTGTTTCGCGGCCAGCTGGGTGCCGAAGAACGCGCTCTTCAGATTGATGTCGAGCACCTTGTCGTATTGGGATTCAGTGGTGTCGAGAATCGAGGTACGAGTTTCTACTCCGGCATTATTCACCATAATGTCGACATGTCCAAAGTTATCGACGGCCGCGGCAAACAGACGCTGCAGGTCATCCAATTTGCTGACGTCCGCCTGGACGCCGATAGCCTTTCCACCTAACGCTTTGATTTGTGCTTCGACCGCATCCGCCGCGTCCGGATGAGAGACGAAATCGACGACCAGACTTGCACCCTGTTTTGCAAGCTCGAGGGCAACGGCTTTGCCGATACCACTGTTGCCGCCAGTAACGATCGCAACTTTGTTCGCGAGTGACATGTAAATTCCTTTCAAGGGCTTTGGTTGGCTTCAGTTTCTAGGGCAAGTTCATAACCTGCACGAGGCTCCAATAGCTTGGCGATGATCCCGGTCCATCCTGTCTGGTGGGAGGCACCTGCCCCCCTGCCGTTGTCTCCATCAAAGTACTCGTAGAAAGGCACGTAATCACGGAAGTGTTCGTCTTTCTGGAAACCGGGATAGAGGGCATTTACCTGGCGCTCCCCTTCACTGTTTTTAAGGAAAATTTTCGTCAGGCGTTTGGTGAGTTCGGCAGCAACCTGATCGATGGTGATAAATATTCCCGAACCCGTTGGGAACTCGATCTTGAAATCGTCGCCGTAGTAGTGGTGAAACTTCTGTAGGGATTCGATGATCAGAAAATTAACCGGAAACCATATTGGGCCGCGCCAGTTTGAGTTACCCCCAAACAGCCTTGAACGAGACTCGGCCGGCTCGTAGTCCACGCTCGGCACATGGTCGCCTGCTGATAATACGTACGGCTGCTGGAGATGATATCGCGACACAGAACGGACACCGTAATCGGAAAGAAACTCGTTGGGATCGAGCATTCTCCGCAACAGCGCCTTCATGCGATGTCCACGGAGCAGCGAGAGCAGCTTTCGCTCGCCGATGCCGGGTACGGTCCAGCGTGATACCAGTAGGGCAAGGTCGGGCCTGTACGTAAGAAACCACTCCATGCGCCGGTTGAACCCGGGAACCTTTGCCAGTAGTTCAGGATCCAAAGTCTCGACGGCAAACAGTGGTATCAAACCAACCATTGAGCGGACCCGCAACGTCACGGTCTGGCCGCTCGACAAATTGAGCACGTCGTAATAAAAGCTCTCTTCTTCGTCCCAAAGTCCGACGCCCCGGCCGCCCATATCGGTCATTGCCTGGGCAATATAGAGGAAGTGCTCGAAGAACTTGGTCGCCATATCATCGTAAGCGATGTCGTGCTGCGCCAGTTCAAGAGCAATCCGCATCAACGACAGGGTGTACATGGCCATCCAACTGGTTCCATCCGATTGGCTCAGATAGGCACCGTTGGGCAAGGCCTGGTCGCGATTGAAAACGCCTATGTTGTCCAGGCCGAGAAAGCCGCCTTGAAAGAGGTCGCGCCCGTGGAGGTCCTTCTGGTTGACCCACCAGGTGAAATTAAGGAGTAACTTCTGGAAAATACGCTGGAGAAAGGCCAGGTCTCCGGGATCATTCGGGTTTTGTTTACGCCGATACTTGCGGTCAAGCTCGAAGACGCGCCATGAGGCCCATCCGTGCACCGGTGGATTGGCGTCGGAGAAGTTCCACTCGTAAGCCGGAAGCTGGCCGTTGGGATGAAGAGACCAGACATGCAACAGTTCGATGAGTTGGTGCTTGGCGAATTCCGGATCGATCAGGGCGAACGTGACGGCATGAAACGCCAGGTCCCATGATGCAAACCACGGATACTCCCACTTGTCCGGCATGGACAAAATATTTCCACTATTGAGATGCTGCCATTCTGCGTTGCGACCGTACGTCCGTTCGCCGGGTGGAGGTGGAGAGCTGGAATCGCCCGCCAACCAGCGGCGAACATCGTATTCGTAATATTGTTTGTTCCAGATCATGCCAGCAAAGGCCTGCCGCTGCACCAGGCGGGCGTCTGCATCGTCCAGACCGGACTGAATGTCAGCGTAGAAATCATCGCATTCGCGGATTCGGGTGGCTGTCAGTTGATCGAAGCCGGCAAAGGGCGCTGGATTCTCCAGGTGAGAGAAGCGCAGGCGGAACTTTGTACAGGCGCCCGCTGCGACTTGCGTGGTGAGGTGCGCACACGCCTTGGAACCGCGCAGCGCGGGGTTCAC
>DASRRN010000626.1:0-5443 GCA_035695685.1 Acidobacteriaceae bacterium
CGAGCGCTGTGTCATGCGATGAATCTGTGAGGCGCTTCGCTCAGGATGACGATTTTGTGGGCGTTTTGAAGAAAAAGATCCCGTAGGTTAGCGCTTATGGGCCGAAGGCCCATAGACAACTCTGTCGAAAAACATTTCCAAGAAAGGTTCGCGGAACTGCAGATCCCTCGGCTTCGCTCGGAATGACCAAGGAAAGGGCAACGGTTCGATAGAGAGTGGTTGCTGGACCGGAGCGTAGCGAAGTGGAGGGAGCTGCTGTTTCTCTTCCCGTTCTCACACACCCTGGGGTACATCTTTCCTGGCTTCGTGGCGGATTTTCTGGCCGGGACTACGGCGTGCCCACTCACCAAGCGGGCAACCCTTCAGCAGCCCTTCTTGCACTTCGCCAGAATAGCCGCCTGCAAGCGCTCCCGGAGCCCTGCCGGCAACTCATAAATCTCGTGATTGCGGTAGATCTGGATGGTCTTTTGCGTCGTCCGCATGGTGATCACACAGTGTTCGCATCCCTCGAGGTGGGCTTGCAGATCGGCGACCAGGCCGGTAGGCACCTGGTTGTCCAGAAAATCACCGAGTTGCGCCAGAAACTCTGAGCAGTTCATTTGGTCCCATCCTCATTCTTGCGGAAGTAGCGGCTCAAACGCTCCCGCAACTGCAGTCGCGCCCGAAGTAACCGCGACTTGACCGCCGGCACACTCAGCCCGAGTGTCTCGGCGGTTTCTTCCGTCGATAACCCTTCCACGTCGCGCAAAACGAAAACTACGCGAAACCCCGGCGGCAGCCCCTGGATCGTCTTACGCAGAATCTCGGCCAGCTCCGACTGCCCATACATCATCTCCGGGTCGGGCCTCCACTCGGCCAGGTCGCGCGGCATGGAGCCCTCTTCGGTCTCTACGTCCTCGTCGATCGAAACCATCCGCCCGGTACGGCGCTTCCGCAGCCGCATCAGCGACTCGTTTACCGCAATCCGCACCAGCCAGGTATAAAACTTTGAATTCCCCTGAAACTGTTCCAGCTTCTCGTAGGCCTTGAGAAATGCATCCTGAACCACATCCTCCGCATCTTCACGGTTCTGGGTGATGTGCTGGGCGATGCGGAACACCTGCCGATCGTACTGTTTTACCAGCTGTTCAAAGGCCTTCACATCGCCTTCGCGCGCTCGATTAACCAGTAAGATATCGGGGTGAACTTCTTCGGTCCCTTGTGCTTGGATGATAGGCATGTCAGACGGGTTCAGAAATTCGACCTTTCCAGACCGTTCTCCAGCTGGTGCACGTTGCGGAATGTGCTCGAGGGAGAAGGGACATCGATGCTCGCGCGCATTGGGTGGGCCGCCCGCGGGCGCTGCGCGTCTTCCTCATACTAAATGGGCATGGCGGCGCACGGCAAAATGCGTAATCTGCGAAATAGGCATGATTTGCTGATCTGCGGTGGTTGCCACCCTCGGCGGCCTTTACCGGGCCGCCGGATCAGCAAGTCATTCCTTTTGGACGCGAACATCTTCATATAGAAGGGAAAGATTGCGGTTGAGGAACGAAAGCCGAGTGAGAAACGCACCGGTCTCGTGACTCAAAACACTCCAGTGTCCGCCATGCTCACCATACTCCCGAAGTGGGCTGGTAACCGTGTTCGACTGGGTTCCCGATAAGGTTGGTAGTGGCACGAAAGCCTACGCGCGACCAAATTTTCCGCTTAGAGTCTTTATAAGGGCAGGTGTGCTATCGCAATGGTCACATCCGCTCAGGGCATGCAAGTGGAAAGGGAAGCAATACATCGAGTGATGACTGCAGACCTACGAACCCTGTTGCCCTGGGTGTTGTTGCTCGCTATGAGCAGCGCGGCTGCTACGTCGCAAACCCCGCCTGCACCTCATAAGCATCCTGCGCCTCATCACCACACTGCGAGGGCGGCCACCCATGGCAAGAAAGCCAAGGCGTCCTCGCGTATTCGCCATATCAAAACCCGCCGCAAACCACGCAGCGCCAGAAGCATCGCCCGCAGCCGCAAACTTCAGCGGGCCTTTGTCGCCTCCTCCCAATTGCGGCCGATGGCTCAGGAACTCACAACCATGCGCTCACCCGCGGCCTACGCTGGGGTTACCGCCTATGCCCGTGCGCACACCGGCGAAGCAGCCTCCGCGGCGTACCTGGCCCTGGGCCACGCCTACCTGTTGGATCACCGCTATCCCGAAGCGGCCGCCAGCTTCCAGAAAGCGAATACCTTGGGTAAAACCATGGACGACTATGCCGATTTTTTGGCTGCCCAGGCGTTGATGGAAGCAGGCAAGCTCTCTGACGCCGAGGCCCTGCTGACCGGTTTCGCCGCCAAGTATCCCGAGAGCATTTTTGTTGGCCGTCTTCCGGTGATGATTGCCAACCTCTCGCTCGATCAAAACGATCCCCAGACGGCCCTCAAAGTTCTCCACGAACACGCGGCCGACCCCATCTCGGGTCACGCCGACTTCCAGCTGGCCTTGGCACGCGCAAACCAGATGACGGGAAGCGTGGAGGAAGCCTCCAGGCTTTATCGCCACATCTTTCTTGGCTTTCCTCTGAGCAATGAAGGCCAACAAGCCAAGGCCCAGTTGGCCGTGGTGGGTGCCACTCCGCCGCTCACCATGGCAGAGCGAAGAGCCCACGCCGACGCCCTGTACGCCGGCGGCCGGTTCCCCGAAGCGGGCGAGGAATACCGCGCCCTGGCCAATGATTCTCAGGCCGATCCTCAGGCGAAAAACGCTCTGCTGGTAGCCGCTGCATCCTGCGACCTCAAAAACAAACGCCTGAACAAAGAAGAACTGGATGCGCTGCCGGATACTTCAGACGAGAGCGGCGCCCGGCGCATGTATCTTGCCGTCGAACTGGCCCGCAACAAGGACGATAGCGGTACCCAGCAATCTCTGGTCACGCAGATGGAACAACGCTTCCCGGAGAGCCCCTGGTTAGCCGAAGCGCTCTACACTTCGGCCAACATGTATCTGCTCCGCAAAGACTATCCCCAGGCCATTACGTACTACAGTGACCTGGCCACACGCTTTCCCAAGCATCGTTACGCGCCTAGCAGCCATTGGAAAGCAGCGTGGTTGAACTATCGTTTGGGGAATTATTCCCAGGCGGCAGTGCTGTTCGACAAGCAGATTGCGCTCTATGCCGGAGGTAAGGAGATTCCTGCAGCCCTCTACTGGCGCGGGCGTTTGTACGCCGACCAGGAACATCAGCCGGCGATGGCTGCGGCGTACTATCAGGCCGTCTCCCGGGTCTTTGAGCATTACTACTATGCCCAGCTGTCTCGCGACCGCCTGGCGGAGCTGGGTCAGGTGACCCCGGCCGACGTCGCCATGCTGAACAATATTCAGCCCGAGGAGATTCCCGCCCTCACTGACGATGTCCCCGAAGATGACGAGCACGTGATCAAGGCCCGCGTGCTGGCCAACGCCGGCTTGAACGAATACATCCCGGCGGAGATCCAGGCCGCCGACGGCAGCCAGGAATGGGGAGCCTTTGCCGAGGCGGAAATCTACTCCTCTGACGGTGAAACCTTCCGCGCCATGCGGGTGTTGAAGCGGGCGTTACCCTTCTATACCTCCGCGTCCATCGACACCATTCCCATGGGCTACTGGAAGATTCTGTTTCCGCAACAGTATTGGAGTTCGATTGAGCAGCAGGCCTCCAGGAACGGATTAGATCCTTACATGGTGGCCTCGCTCATCCGCCAGGAGTCAGAGTTCAACCCCGCGGCCATTAGTCCCGCCAACGCTTTCGGGCTGATGCAGTTGTTGCCCTCGGTGGGCCGTTCGATGGCACGGGAGGAGGGTATCCGCCATTTCAACGAGGTCGAGCTGTTCAATCCGGAGACGAATATCCGGCTTGGTTCGCGCTACCTCAAGCAGATGTTGGACAAGTTTGACGGCCAGGCTCCGTACGCATTTGCCGCCTACAATGCGGGTGACAGCCGGGTAACGGATTGGCAGTCGATTGGCAAGTATCACGGCATGGATGAATTTGTAGAATCGATCCCTTTTACAGAGACCCGCGATTACGTGCAGGCGATTCTCCGTAACGAATCAATCTATCGCGAGTTGGATGGAAGAATGCCGCCTGCGCAATCGAGCACCGTTGCGCAGCAGAAGCAATCGAGCACCGTTGCCCAGCAGAAGTTGATGCCGGCGCAACAGTAAAGGTGTGTGCATGTTTGGTGCATAGCCAAAGGGAATCGATTCGTGCGAACGAATCGTGCATTGACGAAAGCAAGGCTCACGGAAAGAATGAGTTCAATGTTCGGCTTGCAAAGCAAAACTTCACCTCGGTAGGTGACTCGGCCAATGAGTAAGCATCCGCAGAACAGACTTCGCAGGCTTGCGATAGTAGATCCGACTCATAGCAAACCGCCGCAAACCCCTGCTGGGCCGCGTTGGTGGGGGCCGCGGCGCCCCAGCGGCGTCAATCTCGATCAAGAAGCCCAGGCAACCCGGGCGCAATTTAAATCCATCCGCATGGCGGTGATGCCGACGTTGTCGCGTGGCATGTGGTTCGAGGCGCTAGCCTGGATCTGGAATTTTGTCCGTAGCTACTTTGCCCCTGCGACCCGGCGAAGGCGTGGTGCGGTCATTTTGTCTTTCCGTCGAGCCGCGTCGAGAGATGCGTTTGTCACCAAAAAAGCCAGCGGCAGCGTCTGTTGGAATAACGATCATGAGGCAACGTCCCAGGAGGGAGGCAGAGGATAGCAGGAGTGTGTCTACAGTTGCGAGCGAGGAATGCAGGGCGAACCCTGCGTGCTACATAAGTATGGTCGAGCACAGGTAACAGGATCGCACAGGAGGAATGGCATGTTGACAGATCTTGAATTGCTTGGAGAGTGGATTCCAGAGCAGATGGAACCTGGAACCTTGTTTGTGCTGGAAAACACGGGAGCGATCGGCGAGGCGAACAACCCGTACGTTGCCGTGCTGGCTTGTCCTCATTGCGGTGCGTTAGGTTTGATCACCAAGACCCAGTACATCGGTATGGAGTCGATGATCTGCGGTTCGGACTACTGCTCGTCGGAGTACTACTTGAACGATGAAGGAATCGAATATCGAAAGCCGCACTAAAGACAAAACGTCGGTCGGTACAAAAAGGAGGCGCGCTCACGGAAACCACCGGGCGCCGCCTCCTTTTTCGTTTTTTACACCTTCCTGACCACGAATTCCGGCTGGCCTGGTCGACCCGAGTTGTTCTCCGCCAGAATGTAAGACATTCGACCTGATCCCTTCACCGCTCAAGCTCCTGATTCTCACAAATTCTTCATCCTGCGAAGCAACCAACTTGGAGCCATATCGCCCTAAGACAAGATGGGCCGCAGAACGCGACATCAACCGCACGCGATATTGGAGAGACGATCTATGTGGAGAGAAACCTCCGTTACTGAATTACCCAAGACCACCGCCCCGGCCGCCAGCACGAAACCGGTC
>DASRRN010000627.1:0-3917 GCA_035695685.1 Acidobacteriaceae bacterium
GTGTTTTTTGCCATTGGCTTTGAAACGACGGCGCCCGCAAACGCTATGCTGGCGTGGCGCGCACGCGAGGAGCAGGTATCAAATCTGTCGCTGCTGGTTTCGCACGTGCTGGTTCCTCCAGCGCTGGAAGCGATTCTGCAATCGCCCGATAACCGGGTGCAGGGTTTTCTCGGGCCGGGTCACGTATGCGCCGTGATGGGATATAGCGAATACGATCCCATCAGCGCACGCTACCAGGTGCCGATCGTGATCACGGGGTTCGAACCGATCGATATCTTGCACGGCACCTTGATGACCCTGAAGCAGCTGGAAGAAGGACGTGCGATGGTTGAAAATGAATACTCGCGCGTCCTGGACCGCAGTGGCAATCTTCCCGCGCAGAAGCTGGTGCATCGCGTCTTCGAGGCGGGTGATCGTAAGTGGCGCGGCATCGGTACCATCCCCATGAGCGGCTACCGCCTGCGCGATGAGTTTGCCCAACAGGATGCGGAGAAGTTGTTCGACGTTGCGGAGATTGCGACGCTGGAACCAGAGATTTGTATCAGTGGCCAAATACTGCGGGGCATCAAGAAGCCGCACGACTGTCCAGCGTTTGGCACTCTGTGTTCGCCGCAACATCCGCTTGGAGCCACGATGGTCTCGGCCGAGGGCGCCTGCGCTGCGTACTACGCTTATGGGCGACATCTGAAGCCGCAAGGCGCGGAAACACTGCATCAAATTCTTTCGCCGGCCAGCCACCAGGGAGTCACGGCTAATGGGCAGCTCTGAGGTTTCTGTTCCAAATGAGGCAAAGCCGGCCGACGCGGGAGCCGCGTCTCCGGTCTTTGGATCTTGTCCTTTGCCCATCTTCGACCATCGGCAAATCGTGCTCGGGCATGGCAGCGGTGGCAAGCTCACGGCCGATCTGATCGAACAGATCTTTCTGCCCGCATTCAGAAATCCTGTTCTTGACAAGCTCGATGACCAGGCCGTAGTTACGATTGGCGGCGCCCGGCTGGCTTTCACAACAGACTCTTTCGTGGTCACGCCCATCTTTTTCCCGGGAGGTGACATTGGGCGGCTGGCTGTACATGGAACGGTGAACGATCTGGCGATGAGCGGGGCTCGCCCTCTCTATCTGTCTGCGGCATTCATCCTTGAGGAAGGCCTGGCGGTGGACGATTTGCGGCGCGTGGTGGAGTCGATGCGTGCGGCCGCTGCCGAGGCCGGCGTAGAGTTCGTAACCGGCGACACCAAGGTGGTCAATCGCGGTAAGGGCGACCAGGTGTTTATCACCACCACAGGCATTGGCGTGATCGAGAGCGGCATAAACATCTCAGCCGAGCGTGCCCGTCCCGGGGACCAGATCATTCTCAGCGGCTATATCGGGGACCACGGCATGGCCATTATGTCGCAGCGGGAGGGTCTTGAATTTGAAGGCGCTATCGCCAGCGATTGTGCTTCGCTGAATGGGCTGGTAGCCAGCATGCTTGCTACACCACCCGCAGGCGGGGCGGAATTTATCCACTGTCTGCGCGATCCCACCCGCGGTGGTGCGGCTACCACGCTGAACGAAATTGCCAAGCGTGCCAATGTGGGAATGGTTTTGCGAGAACAGGCGATTCCTGTGCATGATTCCGTAAAGGGCGCGTGCGAGGTGCTGGGGCTTGATCCCCTCTACGTCGCAAATGAGGGAAAGCTGCTGGCCATTGTCATGCCGGAAAGGGTCCAAGCCGTACTGCAACAAATGCAACAACACCCTCTTGGCCGCGACGCCGCCATCATTGGAGAAGTGGTGACCCAACACCCCGGCATGGTGCTGATGAAGACCCAAATCGGCGGAACCAGGGTGCTGGATGTGATGTTCGGCGAGCAGCTGCCTCGCATCTGCTGAGACCGGAGCTGTTTGCCTGGTCATCGGGGTCTCTGGGAATGGAATTGGACGCTCCGCCACCAGGGCTAAACAGGCTGCGGAAAAACCCGAATTCTTTGAAGGGGACGGCTGAACTTAGCCCAGGACGCTAGTCCAATAAGCGTTAACCTATTTGGGGTGTTTTTCTTCAAAGCTCCCACAAAATCGTCATCCTGAGCGGAGCGCCTCACAGATTTGTCGCGTGACACAGCGCTTTAGCGGCGCGTAGTCGAAGGCCCCAAAGATGCTTATCCTACCCGTGCCGTTCGCCCCCTTTCAACCACCGCAGCCCGTACCTGCCCGGCCATGAAAAGATGTACCCGCGACCCGTCAAGTGCGTACCGTAGGGAGAATCCTGCTCTCGGGCTTGGGTGGTCGAAAAACTCCAAACAGCATCGACAAGATCGGCATCGTCGCGGTCCTTCGACTACGCGCCACTGAAGCGCTGTGTCACGCGACAAATCTGTGAGGCGCTCCGCTCAGGATGACGATTTTGTGGGAGTTTTGAAGAAAAAACATCCCAAATTAGGTTAGCGCTTATAGGACGCTATTCCTGGGTTGGATTTGAAAGGACGACCCAGTCCCGCAGGGACGGCTGGAAATGGGTCGCGACGCAATCCTCATTCAGCCGTCCCTGCGGGACTCAATCATGTTTCTTGAGGCACCCAGGACTAGCGTCCTGGGCTAAGTTCAGCCGTCCCTTCGGGACTAAATTCTGAATCCCGAGTTCTCACACACCCTCTTCAGGCCGTCCGTAAAGTGATTGCAAATCTGTCCGGCTTTAGCCGCCGAGGGAACGGCTTTGCCTTCCTATTCGACCTTTTTCCGCAGCCCGTAAAGCCCACGATGATTACATTGCGTTTGCGCCGGGGATAAATCGCCGGCCTACTCTAAAATCGAGTTTTTCGCGGCTGTTCAGCCCGTGAGGGGATAGGGGTTCCTCCGATTGACAGAGCCGACTGGCCGAGCGTAGCTTCCATTGCGTTCGCAGCGAGGCCCGAAAATTGCGCACGAATCTTTCCGGTTTCGATTTCGCGTCTTCAGGGGACAGGCTTGCCCTGCTTGTACCATTCCGTTCGATCCGATTCCAACCTGGCAACAGTTTGTCTGGTTCTCGCGTCCGATCATGTGAGTCAGGTCCGTTGTTCACGTCCATCACGCACAGCTCCGTTCCCAGGTCACAAGGCTAAAGGAGAATCACATGGCTGAAAAGGTAAGCAGTCTCACCAAAGCTCCCGCCGTTTCCGACGTTCACATTCTCTGGATTACAGCCGGCCTTGGTTGCGATGGCGACAGCGTTTCGGTGACTGCGGCCGAACAGCCAAGCATCGAGGATGTTCTGCTGGGCGCAATACCGGGTTTACCCAAAGTCCATCTGCACAACCCCGTGCTCGCTTACGAAAATGGCGATGAGTTCATGAAGTTTTTCTATGAAGCGGAGAAGGGTTTGTTGGATCCCTTTGTCCTGGTAGTGGAAGGTTCTATTCCAAACGAAAAGATCAAGAAGGAAGGGTACTGGGCAGCGGTGGGCACCAATCCCGATACTGGCCAGCCGATTACCACCTGTGAGTGGATCGATCGCCTGGCGCCCAAGGCGCTAGCCATTATCGGCGCGGGCACGTGCGCCACGTACGGTGGGATCCACGCCATGCAAGGCAACCCGACTGGATGCATGGGCCTGGCCGATTATCTCGGATGGGATTGGCGCTCGAAGGCCGGCCTGCCCATTGTGAATGTCCCTGGTTGCCCGGTGCAGCCCGACAACTTTATGGAAACGGTTCTCTACCTGCTCTACCAGGTGGCCGGTCTGGCTCCGATGATTCCGTTGGACAAGCAGTTGCGGCCAACCTGGCTCTTCGGCAAGACCGTACACGAGGGTTGCGATCGCGGGTCTTATTACGAACAGGGTGACTTTGCCACCCACTACGGGTCGTCGAAGTGCCTGGTGAAATTGGGCTGCTGGGGACCGGTGGTCGACTGCAACGTAACCAAGCGTGGCTGGATGCGGGGCATTGGCGGCTGTCCT
>DASRRN010000628.1:0-7387 GCA_035695685.1 Acidobacteriaceae bacterium
GGCCAACCCATCATTCGCATTTAACTTATCGAGGAGCTTTTCAAGAAATCCTGGTTCGCCGTCGTAATGGACGTGTACGTCGATCAGCTTTGGAGCATGGGGCTGCGCTAAGGCTGACAATGATATTGAGAGCAATCCCAACACAAGTGTCCATCTAAAGCAGAGCCGCATCGACCCCTTATTCATTGTTCCTGTATTCCAATCATCTAGGAATGGGCCACCGGGCCCTGGCAATCACCGTTCGATCGCAGAAGCTGGACTTTATCGACGCCAAATGTATTGGAGAAAATTATCTCCGTCAAGAGAAAATGACATTACGGTAAATCTCCATTGTTATGTGGTAGATGTCCCATGCATGGCTCGACCAAGCCTCTATAGTGGAGCAATGATCCAAGCGTGCGGGATAAATTTTCTTGCAAATCGTGACCGTTTTCTCTAGGCTGATGTTTCATTTGGGACGAAGTGTGACGCTCGGTACGCTCCCGAGCGGCGCAACAACTTATATGTTTCGAACCCCGATGAACTTGAATCCCAAATAAGACTCAAAGATATGAAGGATTTAGACCTACAAAAAGGCAAAGTGAGGCTCCGAGAGATCGCGTCTGCCGCGAACGTGAGTGTTGCCACGGCCTCCCGTGTTCTAAACGGAAACAACCGGGTGGATCCCAGTATCCAAAAGACTGTTTTGCAAGAGGCAAAACGGCTGGGCGTGGATCCTTTTCAGCGGAACAAAGCCAAGACCCTGGTCTTTCTACTCGGCAACCGGGCGATGCCTCATGCATTCCACTCGCGCATTCTCAGCGGGGCAGAGGCGCACTGCGCGGTACACGGGTGGAACATGGTCTTTCTCTCCTTCGACTATTCGCCCCATGTTGCCTGGGAAGAGTTGCACCTGCCGAAGGTGGTCCAGCGCCACGATATGGTTCGTGGGGTGATCCTGGGAGGTACGAACTCGACGAATCTCACGAAACTGCTGGCGTCCAAAGGCATCCCCTTTGCGGTTTTTGGCAATAACGTGATCGGAGAGCAGCAGGATTTAAAAAACAGCGACGTGGTTTTTGCCGACGATACGCAGGGCAGCAAGGATGCGATCCGGTATTTGATCGATCTAGGTCACCGTCACATCTGGTTTGTAGGCAACACACGCCTGCCATGGTTCAGGCGCTGTTACGAAGGCTATCACCGCGCGATGGAAGAAGCGGGTTTGACGCCGCACGAGAGCTGCACGGATTCCGAAGACGATGCGGAAAGCGGATATTTGGGGACCAAATCGCTGCTGGCCCGAGACAGGTCGGTTACGGCGATCCTTGCGGGCAATGATCCCACCGCTCACGGTGTGTACAAGGCGTTGAGAGATAAAGGGCTGCAGATTCCCGACGATATCAGCGTGGTCGGCTGCGACGATACTGTGGGCACGTGGCTCTATCCAGCCTTGACCTCGACCCGGGAATTTCCGGAGCAAATAGGAAAACAGCTCGTCGAACTGATTTTCAATCGCCTGGCAAAGCCCGACCGGGACCCTCAGTGCGTCACGATTCCGACGGAATTCATCAAGAGAGATTCATGTGGCCGTCTGAATCCTTCTCGCGACAAGGCATCCCCCGCAGCAGGTAAGCAGGCTGTAAGCGTATGAGGGAAACCTGAGTGCGCCGGCCTGCAGATATTTTTCCGAGACCCGGATCAACAGAATTCAAGACACGCCGGACATTTTAAAAACGTTGCTTCAGGGCCGCTTGCGTTTTCCGCCTGCTTGCAGACATTAGACCTGACCCATAGAGGACTCGGAGCATGGAACTAACGCACCTTGAAGTAGGAACCCTGAAGCTGCAGATCCACGACAGTCCAGTAGCTGCCGGTGAAGCGGCAGCAAAGGCTGTGGCCGAGACCCTCAAGCAGCTCAATCGGAATGGAAATCGGATCGGAGTTATCTTTGCGACGGGCGCCTCCCAGCTCGACACGCTTCGCGCACTGACCGCGATCTCCGGCCTGCCCTGGGAAAAGGTTCACGGTTTTCACATGGACGAATACATGGGGATCGATAAAGGACATCCAGCGTCCTTCCGCCGCTACCTGCGCGAGAACCTGACCCAGCGTGTGCCTATGGAGGAGTTTTTTGAGATCGACGGAAGCTCCTCGGACCCGGAACGCATCCAGCGAGAGTATGTGCAACAACTGCGGGCGGCTGACCCGCAGCTATGTTTGCTGGGGATAGGGGAGAACGGGCATATAGCATTCAACGATCCCGCCGAGGCAGACTTCGACGACCCGGATGCAATGAAGGTGGTCACGCTCGACGCAGAGTGCCGGCAACAGCAGGTCGCGGAGGGCTGGTTTCCGAGCTTCGAAGACGTTCCCCTGCAGGCCCTCACTCTCACCATCCCGACCATCCTCAACGTGCGAAAGTTGATTGTTTCGATTCCCGGCCGTCGCAAAGCCCAGAGTGTCCGGCGCGCTTTGTTAGAGCCCATATCGACAGCCTGCCCCGCCACGATCCTCCGCTCTCATCCCGATGTGACACTGTACCTAGACCAGGAGTCCGCGGCCGAACTGGACGGATTGATCTAAGCAAGTCCTCCGGAACGCGAGAGGAAATGGACAGCCAGAAGAGCGAGCAGCAGAAGACAGATCATCGCTCTCGCCGCATGCAGAGCTCCGGAGGCATGCGCTGGTGGATTGTCTGGACGCTCTTCTTCTCGACGGTCACTAATTATCTCAGCCGCCAGACCTTCTCGGTGCTGTCGCCCATGCTGGCCAGCCAGTACCACTTCAATCACACGGAGATCGCGAGGATTCTGGGTGCGTTTCAGGTCTCCTACGCGGTTACGTGGTTGCTGGGAGGCGTCTTCCTCGACGCCGTCGGCACCCGGCTCGGCCTGGCACTCGCGGTAAGCTTCTGGTCGCTCGTGAACATGCTCACGGGCCTGGCCAACTCCGCGTCTGGATTCACCGCCTTTCGATTTTTGCTGGGGATCGGGGAGGGCCTCAATTGGCCTGGCGCCAGCAAGACGGTTGCCGAGTGGTTTCCCAGCGAGGAGCGCGGCCTTGCCGTCGCTATCTTCGACAGCGGCTCGAGCGTGGGAGGGGCCTTGGCCGCCCTGCTGGTTCCCTGGGTCGCGATCGCCTTTGGCTGGCGCTGGTCGTTTGTGTTTTCAGGCGCGCTGGGATTGGTTTGGGTAGGGATGTGGTTGCGTCTCTATCACCCGCTCGAGCGGCATCCCCGGGTAACCCGCGAGGAGGCAGCTCTCATTCGTGCGGGTCAGGAGATGCCTCCGGTATCCCGAGAACGCGGCGTTCGGCGGTGGCTTGCTTTAGCCGGGAACGCGAATGTCTGGGGCATTGTGCTGGGCCGTGCGCTTACCGATCCAATCTGGTGGTTCTTCGTGTTCTGGCTGCCGCAATATCTCAGCGACGCCCGCGGATTCAGCCTCAAGCGCATCGCGCTATTTGCATGGATCCCATTTGTCGCTGCCGATCTCGGCAATTTCACCGGGGGCTTGATCTCCGGGTACTGCGTCCGGAGCGGAGTTCCAGTGGTCCGCGCCCGCCTGTGGGTCTGCGGCGTCAGTTGCTTGCCCATCCTCGCCGGCATCCCTGCGGCCCGCGTTCACAGCGCATACCTGGCCCTGGCGCTGATCTCTGTGGCGGTGTGGGGTTATGCGAGCTGGTCCACAATGGGGCTTACACTGCCTTCCGATCTTTTTCCTCAAGACGTGGTAGCGACGGTTACGGGCCTGAGCGGATTCGCAGCGGGAATCGTCAGCGCTGTTTTCACACTGGCAGTAGGTTTTTTGGTCGATCGATTTTCGTACTATCCAGCATTCCTCGCGGCAGGGCTGATGCCCCTGCTCGCCACCGGCTGCTTGTTTTTCTTGATCTCTCCTGCGCCTGAGACCGCGGGCCGGAAATAGACACGAGATCCGGTTTGGCCGCCCGGCGGGCCTCCATGGTCAAGCGGCGATCTCGGCAAAACTCCACCCTGTCGAGCGCCACCAACGCCTGCAAGAAACCCTCTTCCTAAAGAAAATTTCTCCCGTCTTAACGTTATGTTTCTCAAGTTAAGAAATTTTTCTCTTGCTTTTCTTCTATGGAGTCGCTTACAAGTGCTCATTCTTCCTGAATCTGCCGAAGTAGAGCACAGATGGATGCCCGGCCCTCGACCTGCCGGGCCGGGACACGCAGGACGAGTCGTACGAAGCACCGAGGACGGCCATCAAGCCGTGGTCCCCGGCCGTAAGTAGCGAATGGCGTGGATGGCGAGCATGTTGAATTTCGATCCGGACAACTTGGAGGCATTCATGAAGAAGTTAGCGGTGCTCGGGTTCTGGTTTGCCGTGGTGTGTCTCGGCTGGACGGGAGGTGCGGGTGTCGCCCAGACGATTACAGGGTCGGTGCGCGGGCTGGTGACGGATCCTAGCGGCGCAGTCGTGGTTGGAGCCAGCATCGACGCTGCCAATGTGGCCACCGGCGTTACCACTCACACCACCAGCGATCGCGCAGGACTCTACAACATTCAGTTTCTGACGATCGGCAGCTACACTGTCACGGCAAGAGCAAGCGGCTTCAGTACCACGACCGCTGGCCCGTTTGTGCTCGAGATCGATCAGATTGCCAAAGTTGATCTGAAGCTACAGGTAGGAAGAGCTGCCACCACGGTTGCGGTCATGTCTGACGCGGCGCCACTTCTGAATACTGAAAACGCCACGCTCGGCACTAGCATCAGCGCCAATACCCTGGAAAGCATGCCCCTGGACGGACTGAATGTTTACTACGCGGCGAACTTCGTGCCCGGCGTAGTCAATCCCACCATCGCTTCCCAGGGAGGAGTAACGGGCGCCTATCGTAGCGCTCCTGCGGACCCGTCCGGCATTCCCTCGGTGAATGGCAATCGCCAGCAGGGAAATAACTTCATTCTGGATGGTGTGGAAGTCAATGAGACGATTGCAAACACAGTCGGCTATAACCCGTCTCCTTACTCGGTGCAGGAGATGCGTGTCATCACGGCAAACGCCGATGCTGAATACGGAAATGTAAACGGCGGCGATATAGTCATCGTTTCCAAGAGTGGAACGAGCCAGTTCCACGGCAGCGCCTTCGAGTATTACAAGAATCAGGATCTGGCGGCCAACAGCTGGAACAACAACTATCACACGCCACCGACTCCGAAGGCGGGTTTCAGCGCGCACCAGTTCGGCGGAGCCATCGGTGGGCCTATTTTGAAAGACAAGCTGTTCTTCTTCGCCGATTATCTGGGATTTCGATACAACACGTCTGGCGGGGTGACAACAAGTGTTCCAGACGCATTGGAACGCAATGGCGATTTCAGTGAGCTACTCGCAATTCAGGGAACCCAGTTGTATGACACGTCGAATGGCAATGGCGCAGCCGCTGCCCCGTATGCGAACAATCAGGGAATTCCTATCAACAATCCAGTAGCGAAGTATCTCTTTTCTCACACAGACGCTCTACCATTGCCTAACCACCAGCCGGATGCAGGCTTCGTGACGGAAAGTAACTATATCGCGACGCAGACCACACAAAATATTAATGATCAGGCGGACGGCCGAATCGATTACACGATCGGCCATAGCGACAATCTCATGGTCAAAGGGACCTGGGGCGATGCTAATGATCATCAATCGCAAATCCTGCCGGTAGCTATCCCTCGCAGTAACGATTATCCGTTCTATATGGGCGTTGTGAATTGGGTACATACATTTTCCCCGTCGCTTGTGAACGAAGCTCGCGGCGGCTTTTCGCGGATCGTCCAGAACCAAAATGTGTCGGATCCGAGTGGGATTTTCGGGACCAAAGGAAATTCTCTGATAGGAATCCCGCTTGCGGCTTCTCAGACGATTATTGGATTTACCGGTATCAATATAGGGAATTCAGACGGCGGGGGAGGGTACGGATGGGGCACCCCAACCGTAGCCGGCAAAATTGCTGCCGACAACAACTTTGTTTATGGCGATAACCTCACCTGGGTTCATGGAAGACACGTCACAAAGTTCGGTGTGCAATTTGTGCGCTATCAGGAAAATTACTTTGATCCCGGCAACCTTGGTGGGATACTCGGATCATTCAACTATGGCGGCGAATACACAGCCGCTGGCACCTCGGTCGGGGATGGCCTGTCTGATTTCGAACTAGACAAAGCTGGCGGGGCTCTGACCAGCGGCAAAGCGGGCCCGTTTGGAGCCCGGCAGTGGCGCGACGCCTACTACGTCCAGGACGACTGGAAACTATTCCCCAACCTGACCCTGAATCTCGGTCTCCGGTATGGCTATGACCAGCCTATGTATGAGGTCAATGACAAAATGGTCAGTGTCGACCTGAAGAAGGCATATTTCGCGCCTGTAGGCACGGACCCATCCACCCTGCTGAGATTCGCTGGAAAGAATGGGAATAGCCGCTCTCTGATCAATCCGTACTATCACCAGTTTATGCCGCGCATCGGCTTCGCCTTGCAGGTCAATCCCCGCCTTGTGGTCCGCGGCGGATATAGCATCACCAACGCCATGGAAGGCACGGGCAGCGGTTTGCGCATGACGCAAAACCCACCCTTCTTGACATCGTTCACCAACAACGCAACCAGCCCCTCGGCAACAAGTGCGGGAACCTGGTTGCCTGCTGCAAATGGTTTTGCGTTAGCGAACCCAACCGCACTCAGTTCCCAGTACGACATATGGGATCCCAACCTCAAACCCACATCGGTACAGCAATTCAATCTTGCAACCCAGTTTCAGGTACTTCGCAAGATGTCGGCACAAATTGGCTACGTGGGCCAGTTAGGCAGGCACTTAGCAACCCCGGTGCTCCTTAACCAGTACATTGCCCCGGTAGGTCCGAACTGCGTCATCGGCGTCAACGACAGCGATCCCGGCTGCGCAGCCTCCGTAGCTCCCTATTACGCGCTGGTTGGTGCCGGCAGCCAGGTCGTCGAGACGACCTTCCGCTCGGTTTCAAGCTATAACGCTTTGCAGACCACCCTCCATCGGCAGGCATCGAACGGCCTCGAATTCACAATCAATTACACATATTCGAAGTCCCTGACTAATAATCCTGGAGGTTTTCTGGGTGTGCCGGGAACGCTCGGCGGGTTGATGCAATATTGGAATAATGCATATGATCCGCACGCAGATTATGGAAGGTCAGGTTTCGACGTTCCCACGAACTTAAGCGCCACCGTCGTTTACGAGCTTCCATTCGGACACAATAAGCAGTTTGGTTCCAGCTGGAACCGCATGACGGAGGAGGTCTTAGGCGGATGGAAGCTTGCTGGCAATGGGTTATATTCCAGCGGCTTTCCTATCACGATCTATCAGAATCCGGGTAACGATAACCTCAATGGTGCTGCTGACCAAAACTACAACTACAACGGCTACGGCCG
>DASRRN010000629.1:0-5370 GCA_035695685.1 Acidobacteriaceae bacterium
GGCGTGTATGGGCCCTCCAGGTGAAAGCGCTCACTATAGGCATTCTGCCGCTCTGTATAGGCAGAAGAGGAGAAAGGATCGGACCATCCCAGTGAGTTCCAGTAGGTAACATGCTCGCTGATGCCCACGACCAACTGGCCCTTGTTAGTCTGGCTTCCATTCACCAGCCTCAGCAAGGCATCCGCGGGCGGACAGCTGGAACACCCTTCTGAGGTGAATAGCTCCACCAGAACCGCTTTTTGCGCCGCTGCACTGGCGGCCATCAACGCCAGCATCACTCCGGTGACCAATCTTCGGCTATTCATGAGTCTCTCCGTGCGGATGAGACGCATATGCACCGGGAGAGTTACAAAATCTACATATTCGTGTGGCCGTGGCGCATATCCTCGTTAAAAGTCGGCTTGGTCAACGCGAAAGCCTCCTGCAGGCGAGCGCGGAACTCAGCCTCGCGCGCCATCAGCGCCGGCGTCGCGGCCGCAAACTCAGAGTCTTTCTCCCCACTCCAGATCACCAGTCCAGCGGCCGCCAGTACGGATGCCGCGCGCATCAACTCCTCCGGGGTTGTGTTCAGGTATTGCGCGTCTCGCGGGTCAGCGATCCAGACCGGCTGCGAGCTACCCAGGACGCCCGAAAGCCAGAAGACTTTGGTGAGCAAAAACTGCTGCCGGCTTTGGTCATCGGTATCAGTGAAGAAGAACTTCTTTTGCCAGCGGCTGTAGTACCGGGTGGTCACGGGAACCGGCTGGCGATTGCCGCTCTTGAGCAGTTCGAGTTGGCCCTGGTCCAGGGTCTTGCGAATCGCGCTGTAGATGAAGGTTTCTGCATAGGGCTGCTCCGGAGCAGGCACAATTTCCGCAAAAGTTACGGTCATGCTGGCGGAGACCTTGGCGTGCAGCAGGGAATCGGTGCCGTCGGCCACATGGACCACGCCATGGACAATGTAAGTATCCGCGCCGGAAATAGAGCGGTGGAAGGGCCAGCGGAAGTCGCTGAAGGTGATGGGCATCCCCGCCATGGTCACGTAAGCATCGGGTCGCGGATTGCGCAATCGTTTCGCCTCGTTGCGTAAGTGGTCCGTCATTTCCGGCAATAGGTCCGGACGATGAAAGTCGAAGTCCTCGCTCAACTCAAGCTGCAGCGTTTGTTTGACAGGAGCATCTTTGGAAAGCCCGATACGGAAGATGGTGGTCGGGCGCCCATTGAAATCGAGCCCCTCTTCAGACGAGAGCACGGTCAAGCCCGCCGGTTCAGCGGCGTTGCCGACGGCGGTATTCAGGGTAGTAACGGGATTAGCAGACATGATTCTACTTTCCTGCGGAAGTCTAAAGCTGATTGTACCGAGTTAAGCGCCGGCCAGCGCGAAGGCCACCAGGGTGCGGCCGTGCCTGCCGGACGACCGCTCAAACTCCTCCAGCAGCTGCCCCTCCAGCCCCTCGGGATCCACGGGCATTTCGCAGGCGGCAATCTGCTCCTCCGTCGCGCCGTGGTAGCAAAGTTCGCAGACCCCGAGCCCCTGCTGCGAGCGCACCGGCGGCCCGAAAACACGACAAGTCATAGGACGGGAAAGATACAGATCACAAAGCCCGGTGTGGGGATCGAGTGCCGGGCATGGTTCGTCGTTGGCGAACTCCTCGAAACGCGCCTCGGCCTCTTCCGATGGATCCAGCAGGCCCGTGGCCGGATCGCCAGGGAAATCCTCCGCCAGGCGGGCGACCGATCTGCGCGCACGTTCTCGAACCGCACCGGCTCGCTCCGGATCGGTGGCAGTCAGCTCCTCCAGTCCTTGTTGAAGCCGGGCGGCATCGAGCTGATGGATGGCGAAGACTCCAACACAGCACTGGGTGCAGCCAGGCTTGCAAACCAGCCATTCTCCACTGCGGCGAGCGGCTTCGACCAGCCCGGCGTCAATAATCTGAACCAGTTGGGTGTCGCCTAAGGGAACCATGAAAACCCCACCCAAACGTCGTAATCCTGTCGCAATTCTTAACGTCTGTTCAATTATGAATGGACGATGACGAAAAAGTTAATAGATCCGCAACTTTTCGGTCCTGTTGAACGTTAGAAGACTAAAGGTACATTCGCGCCTCGAGGAGCTTCGTGAAGAGACCGCCTTACTCCCCCCACCTACTTCGTTCTGGGCTTTTGCTGCTTAGTGCTTTGGAGATTGTGGCGCTCCTGGTCGCGTTTGAACGGCCGGCCCAAGCCTACGTGGATCCGGGTTCAGGCTTTGTCTTTCTACAGGTTGCGGCCTCCATGTTCGCCGGGGCGATTTACTATCTGCGCCATCGCGTCAAGCGGCTCCTTTCTTCGCTACGCAGATCGTCCGCCAATACTCAGACAGAGGTAGTAGAGAATCAGCCATGAGCCAGGGCGCGTCGCAGCATATTGCGACGTTTCGTGATCCTGCCGGATCGTTGTCTATCAGTGGCGAACATGTGCTCCGAACCGTTCACCCCCACTACGCAGCGGAGTCTCTGCGCTTCCTGAAGTCCTCTCTGGCCAGCCGCTGGTCAGAACAGGGTCACCTTATCGCCAGTGAAGTGGTCTCTGCGGAAGAGGATCAGCCGTTATTACTCCGCCATCCGCGCGTCTTCTTCCCATCCTATCCCTGGGAATGGACGCCTGGTCAATGGGTCGCGGCGGGAGAACTGACGCTTGAACTCTGCCGCCAGCTGCTCCGGGAAGGCTGGATCCTCAAAGATGCGACCCCGTTAAACATTCTCTACGATGGTTCCCGCCCGGTCTTTGTCGACCTTCTGTCGATTGAGCGCCGCGATCCCGCCAGCCCTCTGTGGCTGGCCTATGGTCAATTTGCACGCACCTTTCTTTTGCCTCTGGCGGCTTACAAATACCTCGGCTGGCCGCTCGCAGCCACGCTCAATCGCCGCGACGGCTATGAGCCGGTGGACCTGTACCCGCATCTTTCCAGCGTCGAACGCTGGAGGGCTCCGCTTCGTTCGCTCATTACCCTTCCTTTCCATTTCGAGACCCGCAAGCGTG
Source organism: Acidobacteriaceae bacterium (assembly GCA_035695685.1). Classification (GTDB taxonomy): domain Bacteria; phylum Acidobacteriota; class Terriglobia; order Terriglobales; family Acidobacteriaceae; genus PALSA-350. Next base: position 3,001 of record DASRRN010000629.1, read on the forward strand.
GCGCTGCAGCACCACCCAGACTGCAGCAGGATCCGGAAATCGCGGCCGCCGTTCTCGAGCGAAACTTGAGAGGCTTCGGTAAATTGCTGCGCGCGCTCGAACCCAAGGGACGCGAATCCCGTTGGAGCGAATATCAAAACGCGGCCGATCATTACACCGAAGAGGAACGGCGGCGCAAGCAGGAATTCGTCGACCGGGCCATGCAATTGCTACGGCCCGAATCCGTGCTCGATATCGGTGGCAATACCGGTCAATACTCGCGCATTGCTGCCAGTGCAGGCGCACGCGTCGTCGCCTGGGACACCGATGTTGCTTCTTCGGACCGCAATTGGAGAGAGGCCAGGGCGGCCGGCCTGCCAATACTTCCCCTCGTCGCGGACGTGGCCAGGCCCACTCCGGCAGCCGGATGGTGCAACGCCGAGTCTCTCAACTTGCTGGATCGGGCGCGTCAACGCTTCGATTGCGTCATGATGCTGGGTATTCTGCATCATCTGTTGCTTGCCGATCAGATCCCCATGGCCAACGTGGCCACGCTGCTGTCATCGCTTACCCGTCGTTGGAGCATCGCGGAGTGGGTTCCTCGTACGGACGTTCGCTACATTGATCTTTGCCGAGGGCGAGACGAACTCTATAGGCATCTGGATGAAGAGCTGTTTGTCGAGCAGTTCACACGCCATTTCACTATCATGAGGCGCGAGGAATTGAGCAACGGCCGAGTGCTCTTTTTGTTTGAGAAGAGATGAATCTAAAGACCTTTGTACAGGGCTTTGGAGCAGCCATCATCGTCTTGATCCTCCGGGTCTGGCCATTGCTCTCGGCTAACCATGCCCTGATTTATCACAGCTTTTTGCCGATGCAGAGCATGGTCTGGGGAATCGTCATCGATCTGGTGATTCTCTCCGTCTCTGCGGCACTGCTTTTCTCCTATCTCCAACGAGGCGAGGCTACCCTTCGCAATCTCATCTGGGTGCTGGTCGGTGCCGAGCTTATCCCAATCCTGGTTACAGACGTCGCGGCCGTCTGGCAAACTTCGGTTTCTTACCTCTGCGTCAAATTGCTGCTTTATGGCACGCTTCTGGTTGGGTTCGCAACCCGTTGGTTCCGGCCCGTGGCTTATCAGCGTGTTGTCCGCGGAGGTCAGGTGCTGCTACTGCTGGCGGGGTGCAGTCTCATTTGGATGATGCCGGAGCTCTTATACATCGCCTTGCGGGCCCAGCCGCGCGATGCCCAGGTGCCGATGATACAGGCTGGACGTCCCGTCGTTCAGAGTACCCGGCCCGGCGCCGGTGGACGGATCGTGTGGCTCCTGTTTGACGAGCTTTCCTATAATCAGGCCTTCGAGCATCGTGTCTCTTCGCTCTCCATGCCTGCCTTTGACAGGCTACGACACGAGAGCGTCTCGTTTAGCAATCTGCAGCCAGTCGGCTACCACACCGAGCGAATTGTGCCCTCGTTTTTTCTCGGCCATGTAGTCGACAATATTCGTAGCAATCTCGATGGAGAGCCTTCGATCAAACTGGCTGGGCAAAAAGACTGGCAATCCTTCGACGCCCATACCACGCTCTTTGGGGATGCCCAACGGCTCGGCTGGACCACGGGGGTCGTCGGCTGGTACAACCCGTATTGCCGCATTCTTGCAGGAACACTCAACTACTGCTATTGGAGGAGTGGAGACGGCCAGTGGAACGGTACCACCCCGGATAATTCTGCCTTTGAGAATGCGGTGGCTCCGCTCGCGAACATGATGCCCGACTGGCGGCATACCCGTGGGTTCCCACAGGAGCAGAAGCACGCGTCCGATTTGGCCGCAATCATGCCGCAGGCTGAGACCTTGATCCGTGACCAGAGCATCGATTTCGTCTTCATTCATTTGCCAGTGCCGCATCCGCCGGGCATCTACGATCGCAGGCCCGGACATCAGCGGCCGACCGGCACCTACATCGACAACCTCGCTTTGGCCGACCGCACCTTGGACGATTTGATGAGAATTGTGGACGCGACAGCGCTAGCCCCGAAGACGACAGTGATCGTCTGCTCTGACCACTCCTGGCGCGTACCGTTGTGGCGGCCAACCCCGCAGTGGAGCGAGGAAGAACAAACTGCCAGCCAAGGCCGCTTCGACCCGCGGCCAGTCCTCCTGATTCATTTTCCGGGCCAGTCCTCGCAGCAGGAAGTAACCCAGGCCTTCGATGAGGGCAAGATTCACAGCATCATCGAGACCATGCTGCGCAGCCAACTACCCCATTTCGACAAATCTCTAATGGCAGGCGCCGCCCCCTCAGCCGCGTCAGCAAGGCACTGACAAGCCCATGGGAGCACCCCCTCTCACCTCTGCGATCCCGGTGGGGCGTTCGCTCAATTGGTAGACAA
>DASRRN010000630.1:0-14113 GCA_035695685.1 Acidobacteriaceae bacterium
ATACGGCCAGTGCGGGCAGAATGCCGGCAAGCACGCTCGTCAGCACCGAGACCGCGACCGTAAACAACAACACGCGCGCGTCGAGCGATGCTTCATTGAGCCGCGGAATGTTACCGGGGTCCAGGCGCGGCAATACACGCAGGAAAACAAATGCAAGACCGATGCCGATGGCTCCCCCAGCAACGCCGATCAGGACCGATTCGGTAAGAAGCTGGCGAACGATGCGCTTGCGGCCCGCTCCCAGCGCGACACGTACACCCAACTCGCGCATGCGGTTTGTGGCGCGCGCCAGCAAAAGATTCGCTGCATTGCCGCAGGCGATCATGAGAACAATACCCACCGCGCCTAGCAGCAGCCAGAGCAGCGATCGCACGTGCCCTACCGTGCTGTCGACAAAGTTGACGATCAAGGCGCCCCATCCGCGGAACTGCGGATCGTGAAGCTTGTCGAGGCGCACCATGATGGCCGCCATCTCCGCCTGCGCCTGCGCGATGGAGACCCCTGGACTGAGACGCGCAATGGCATTTCCGCTTGCGTTGTCGCGGTCGGCCAGTTCGTGAGGCGTAAGGGCCAGCGGGATCCAGACTTGCGCGGTTTTGTATTCCGCTTCGCCATAGAGAATATCTGAGAGATGCGGATACTCGAAGCCTTGCGGCATGATCCCGACGATTTGGTAATTCTTGCCGTCGAGCAACAGCGAACGATGGAGAACGTCAGCGGCCGAGCCGAACATGGACTGCCAGAGTGCGTGGCTGATGACGACGACTTTGTCGTGGCCCGCTTGATTGTCGTCGGGAGTTATGGCCCTGCCGAGTTCAGGGGCGGACCTAAGGGTTCGAAAGAAATCGCCATCGACGCGCGCCGCGCTCACCCGTTCCGCCGCGCCCTGCCAGGCGAGACTGAAGACTGACTGGCCGAAGGCGCTCATGTCTTGAAACGAGTGGCTCTCCCTCTTTATGTCGTAAAAGTCGGCATAAGCCGGACCGAAAACCTCTACCGGAAGATTGAACTGCCGATTGGGCGTGTAGAGATAGACGAGACGGCTTGGATCACCATACGGTAATGAACGGATGAGAACAGCATTCACGAGGCTGAAGATGGCCGTGCATCCGCCGATGCCGAGGGCGAGTGTGAGCACTGCGGTTATTGTGAAGCCGGGGCTCTTGCTCAATGTGCGCAGGCCGTAGCGCAGATCCTGCACGGTTTGTTCGATCCACAACAGAGAGCGCTCGTCGCGATGTGCCTGTTTTGCCTGCTCCACGCCGCCGTAAGCGCATCGCGCGGCCAGCCGTGCTTCTTCACGCGACATTCCGCGGCGTTTGAAGTCGTCTTCGAGGAGCGTTAGGTGCGATGCGACTTCGCGCGCAAGGTCCTCTTCGGCGCGCTTGTTGGCGAGGAGACTGCGAAGCTGGGCGATGATTCTTCTCCAATGCGCCATGGTTACTGTTCCTCCGCGAGCAGCTTTTCAACCACGCCGGCCATCTGGCGCCAGCGTTCGGTTTCTTCATTGAGCGCCTTCAACCCCGCCCTGGTGATGGTGTAATACTTCGCTTCGCGACTGTTTTCCGTCTTGCCCCAGCAGCCACGGGTCCAGCCGTGCTGCTCAATCCGGACGAGAGCCGGATAGATGGTGCCCTGGTTGAGATTTAAGGTATCCTCCGAGACCTGCTGGAGCCTGTTGGCAATGCCATAGGCATGCTGCGGACCCATGGTAGCAAGGGTGCGGAGGATCATGAGGTCGAGAGTGCCTTGCAGGATATGGATAGGCATTTTCTTCACTTGGCATTCAAGTGAACATAGTTGTAACTTCGATGTCAAGTGGAAACCGTGAGGACGAGCGTGACCACCCAGGTCTGGTGTACGGGGCAGTCCTGATAGGGTCCTATCGTTTTTCGTTCTAGTCCCAAGGAGAAATTCAATACGGACAGCATCGCCAATGCCGCTGCACTCTACGATTGGCGTAAGTTTGACGGTTACTATTATTTAATTTATGCAGGCCGAAACGAGGGCCAGACCTATGCGAGGCGAGGCTGGAACCAGATCGCTCTGGCCCGGTCGAAGGATCTGATTCACTGGTCGGTTCCGGGAGAATGAATTGCAGGAGAAAGCTCGCGCGGCCACAATACTGCCCATCTGGCCGGTGCCCGTGGAATGGTCGCTTCGTTGGGTCATGTCCCGTCCGGATTTAGAGTGGCTTCGTGATCTGCGTGCCAATATCCAGCCCGTAAGCTACTCCGCCGTTCACAAAACTGGCTCTTCCGCTTGGCAAGACTTTTAGTTCCTTTGTCAACCCTTTCAAGTGTGTGAGCTGCTTGATCTCGCTTCCAGTTACGTCACTCATCGAGTAGACGTTGTAATCGTAGTTTCCACCCGGCGGAGCGGACGCAGCAATGAACAACACGTCCATTCCATCATGTATGAAGCGGGCTTCGCCGTATGCTGGACCCACCGATGGCTCACCTGGAACATGCGGCTGAAATATCTTGTCCCTCCCTGTGGCCCCCAAGTTGAACTCTTCGAGCAACGCTCCAATCGGGTAACCGGTTGTGCTTATGAGGAATTTAGCTCCGTCTGGATTCAGTCCATCCGCAACGATATCGAGGGACCGCAGATCATAGAAAGATGCGTGTGTAATCTGGTTCGGTGCAACGCCAGCCATGGTTTGCGATTCAACAGGAATTGAGAAAACTTCCCAATCATGTCGAGCCGGGCGGACGATTGGAGAGTAATTTCCGGTGAAACTTGACGCGGCGTAAAAGACCTTTGAGTCGTCAGGAGAAAAGACCGGGTGAAGCGCATCCTGGTCCTTTTCGGTTATGGCGTGGGGACTGCTTCCATTCGTACCCACCACCCAAACCGTCGATTTAGAATCCGGCGAGCTCGCAAATGAATAGACCACGAGTTTGCCGTTATGAGAGAAGCTAGCCTCAGATTCGATCCCGCTCTTGGCTGCCGTAAGCCTTACGCCCTTTCCACCGGACGGATTTTTACGATAAAGGAATGAGGAATTTCCACTGCTTTCTAAATAAAGAACGGAACCTTCGACCGGAGAAACGGCTTGCTGACCGCTGGGTGGCACAGGATTCTGTTGGTTCGTCCCCCGGAATGATCCAAAAAAGGTGAGCGCGATTGCCGCCGCAGCGATCAGGACGAGGCCGGCGAAACTGACAACCACAATAGAAAGAACTTTCCCAACTCGCATTCCTTAACCTGCCTGGATGGTCTTGAGGTCTGAGCAAGACCTAAGTGTATTCCCAAGCAGGGGTAAGACGAATCTGACAAAGCGACCAATCCTCAGTCCGCGCGGAACAGCCCCGCAGGGGCGGCCGATAATAGCCCAGCACGCAGTGCTGGGTACGTTTTCCCCACCGATCCAGTCCCGAAGGGACGGCCGAGAACTTCCCAGGATGCAATCCTGGGTATGGAGTTTCTACATTTCAGGAGCGAAGGGTAGGTATTTCAACTGAGTTTGGCTTTGTATCAGGGCACGACTTTAGTCGGGCCATAAAGGGTTGAAAGAGAATTGGGCTTTAGCCCCTGTTACGACAATACCCATGCCGCTACACTTACCTGGCAAAGAAAAGACGCAGGGGCTAAAGCCCAGATCTTTGTCGGGCCACATCGGTCCGACTGAAGTCGGGCCCTGATACAAAGCACCCGCGCGGTGACTCCCGGGGGTACTAACGGGACGGACGGAAGTTCCCCCGAAGCAACGTTGCTCGCATCGTGGGGTTATCTTACGACAGTTCCAGGAGACTGCAGACCAGTTTCATTTTGCCGATTCGTTGTTACTGATGCTTTCGGATTGGCAATTGAGTATGGAGATAATTTCGTTATGACCCATCTTTCGCGCCCAGGCGACTGGCTGTGCCCACGTTTCGGCATCCTTCTCTTCCGGGACAGATCCGTGTTCCATGAGCAGTCGCACAAGTTTGATGCGGCCCCAGCGGCATGCCCACCCAAGGGGAGTGCTTTTCAAGATGTCGTCGCGATAGTCTGTACGCGCGCCGGCCTCTAATGCCGCGCGGCCGAACGCAGCTACTTCGTCTTCAGTAATCCAATCGCGCATCGCCGCAACCTCGTGGAGAATGGTTCGCCCGAACTCTCCAACGACGTTGACATCGCAGGCACCCAGCACGAGCCGAAAACACTCCAGATAACCGCTTCGACTAAGGTCTTTGTTGCCTGCATACAGCCACGGTATGTGGTGCCAGAAGCTTAAAGGCGCTGCGAGCATGCGGAACCAGCGCGCGTCGTGTCGAGACCAATCAATGCGCTCCAACGCCATGCGCACAATCTCGGCGGCGCCTCCGTCCCCGCCAAAACGAAGCAATTCTTGGGCAAGAGACCCTTCACTCGGTGTGGCATTCGGGGGCAAAACGCCGCGCTTCTCACCGAGAAGCATCTGGCGCGCCAGTTGTGTCTCACGATAGAGGGCAGCCGTATCTGCTGTTACAAGTCCCCCTCGCGCCCGCAGTAATTCCACCATCTCCCACTGCTTATGGCTGTACGCGCTGTGCACAGATGATCCGCTGGAGTCCACATGGACGTTCGGGTTGGCGCCACGATCAAGGAGCAACTTCGCCATCGGACGCGATCCGATTGCGGCGGCGTTCCATAACGGATAGCCTTGCGAGTACGCGATCCAATCTCCTTCACCTCCAGAGACACGCTCGTCGGGATCAAACTTGCACTCGTCAAGCAAGAACTGGAGCACTTCTATACGATTATTCCGTACTGCGACAGTCAACAAGCCGCCATCACTCCATCGCACGTGATTCGTGAGTTTGCCTTCCGCCAGACGGGTGCGCAACCACTGCAAGTCACTATGCGCCACAGCCGTACGCTCCGCGTCATCGGACTCCACGCCTGGAGCCATAGCTGGTACGTATTCAGGTTTAACTCTGCGTTTCTCTTCCTCTTCAATGATTGCAACGATATCGTCGTAACCACGCTCATGGGCCAACGTCCACGCAGACGTGGCGTCGCGGTGCGGGTGGATACCCGCCCGTGCGTTCGCGCCCTTTCGCATGAGCAGTCGAGTAATTTCCGGTCGACGGTGCACCACGGCGTAATGGATCGCGCGATGCTCGTTGCCATACGAAACAGCCATATTGGCGAGTTCTGGCCGCGCCTTCAACATCATTTGCACGCCCGCGATGTCGCCGATACGCACGGTCTCAACCAAACGCGTGATCGTTACGCCATCCACGTAAGCCTTCAGCTTTGGCCAGCTATCGAAGCCGTAGCTGCGCGCGATGACCAGTTGCGCATCGTGCAATGCAAACGTTGTACTCTGCGGATCGTCGTAATATGAGTTGACTTCATTGACTGCAGCCGAGTCGGCCGCCCTGAAAGCGGCCAGCAGTTCCTTCGACTGTCGTCTGAGTTGTTCGAGGTCCGGGTGCTTGCGCATCCGGCGAATAGGCAGCTTCTGTTTCACGTGAACTCCTTTCTGTGGCGCCCGCTGTCCGCTAGCTCAGGCAGAAAAGAGTTAACTCAACGATTTGTCGAAGGGCCAAGTTCAGGGGGGACGCAGTCCCTTTCCGCGGACACGGAGGCGTCCTGAATTCGCCATCTCTAAAATACCACTTGATGCCGTGGCCGAGTTTTTCACAGCTTCCTGGTCACCGGGATGTCGTCCGGAATTCGTGGCCGGGACTGATATTTTCGGTGAACCTCACCGTTCCGATGCCGATCTGGTCACCCACGGCATTCTTCAGGTGCTGCACGCGCCTACTCTACCTACTTAGATTCGCTACTACTTGGCTTGAAGCAGCAGCGCCCAATCGTGAGTACGCCACTGGGAATCGTCTGGTGCATCACCCGAGGTCCATGACGGCCCCTTTACATCCTCCGCCACAGGGATGCGCTGTCCGCTGTTTGCGTCGAACCATTCCGCATGATAGGTCCCAGGCTCTAATTGGACGGTTACCTTTCCTCCACGCGGCAGGTAGATCGCATAGGTCTTTCCGGCATCCGCCAGGCAATAATTGCCATTGTTTACCAGTTCATCGTGAGGGTTCGTCTTCCACCACGCAAAGCTGCTGAAGAATTCCACAATATGGCCGTATCCAACAAACATGGTCTGAGTATCGTCACCACGACCGCTCATCCAGCCCCCACCCGTGTCAGGCCAGATGTTCGTTCCACGGCGAGCGCTCTCCCCGGCCGTCTGGTATCCACCCGCCATGTAAATGTCCCATGCTGTCCTGCGCAGAACGTCAGCGGAGTCGGAGCCGGGGGCAGCCCACCCTGGGTAGTGGTCTTCGTAGCCGTATTCCTCGTTCGTCTGGGGAATAATGCGTCCGGCTGCCTCCTGGAGTTTTCGCGACTCGAGCATCAGGCGATGCTGATCCCGGGTCCAGTCCTGGTACGACGTGAAGCCGAACCAGCTCGATGCCCGGTCCTGGTGGACGTCTTTCGTCGGATGGCTGGTGGCCAGATGATGATATGGATCCCACTGCTCAACCAACGTCCCTGTCTCGTGTGCCCACTTCTCGTCGCGATAGTGATCAAGGTCGTCACCAAGATCCCAGGTAACGTTGGAGAAAGCTGCGTAGCGCTCCACGGCGTACTGAATGAAGCGATGTTCGTCCTCGCTGCCGGCCACGGGATGAACGGCGTTATCGCCCATGTCGAAGACGACCGATATGATCATGTCCCGGTCTCGCGCGTATTTCAGCATCCGATCAAACTTTTGCCAATACGACACGTAGAACCGGGAGTAGTCGAAGCCCGGGTGCGTAAAATCCTGCGGGTATTCTGCCGGCCATGCTGTCGGAAGCAGGGTCCAGCTTGGACCGACCATGACGGGCTCACCAAAAAAAATGTTTTCCCGCCCGGCAATGGTCACCCGCAGCCGGTTCACCTTCAGGCGGGCAAGCCGGTCAATGCTGTACTGAATGGTGTGCTCGTCGCGCCAGCCAACCAGCCAGTAAGCGGTCGTTCCATTGAAGAAATAGTGCTCCTTGGTTCCCTCCCAAAGAAAATGCCACGGATACTGCGGGTCATCCCGGAGAATTCCCTTTCTGTGGCCATCGATCGCCTGAAATGTTCCAGTCACTGTCTTCTGATAATTCTCTTGCCGGTAAGCAACCGAGTACTTATAGCTGCCGGCCTGGGAGGGCATAAACCGTATGCGAAAAATGCTGCCATCGGCCGCATCGCAGAAGCCCGTGATGTTCCAGTGGCTGCTCCCGTCCGCCGTCTCGAAGGTCCCGGTTAACGTGGCGTCTACAAATGGATCAGCCGCGTCCGGAGATTCGATTGCTGCGGAAATTTCCACGTAGTCATACGCCTCGATTTGCGCAGGGGCGTTCGAGAACGCTACGCCCTTTGGCGCGGCAAATGAAACTGCAGGCAGCAGCGCAGCCAGTACAGCGATGAAAGCTGGAAAAGAGAGTTTTGTCGGCATATGATTTTGTGGCGTTCTAGTTCCGTCTTTACCTTTCGTAGACGAACCGGTTACATGGAAACGGGTTCGAGGCTAAACCTGTTCGGACCTTAAATCTAGAGAATCTCCCGGGATTTTCTCTTGGAAAACTCTGGACACAGCGAGACGGGACGAGAGTACCTCGCGGCGGCAGAAATGCAATCCCGCGGAAACGCGCGGACGGGAGGAAGCCGGTGACCTTTCCCTGGAACATCAGGCGATCCTCAGATGGCAAGCCGGAACAGCACCCGGGGTCAATATGGCCGGGAATGGAAGTTGTAACACTAGGTCTGGAAGTAGAGGGAAATCTCGCAGGCGCCATCGTTCTGCTGGGTGTTGAGACGGTCGGGGAACACGGAAGACAAAAACCCCGACAGCCCGACGGCAAAAATCTGCTCTTCCACCATCTTGCCCGGCAGCCGCTGTTCTGAGGCGACATAGGGCAGCGTGCCTTTGTAACTGAGCTTGATTGCCAAGTCGAGGTCGTCATAGCTGACGCTGGCCGTGATCGGGCTATCAGCGTGGCCCCCTTCCACGATCAGGCGCAGTAACTCGCTGATGCTGGTCTCAGCGCGCGCGGCATCAGCCGCTGTCAACTGCCATAGCTTTGCCTGAGCGCGGAGCTTGTCGTCGAAACGTGAAAGACCTTTGCCGTCGCCGGGCTCCAATACCATGATCTCGGTGCGGCGTTCGCCGAGCAGGAAACACAGGTTGAGTAGCAAGCAGACCACGACCGCGATCGATAGAATCGAATCGGTAAACGCATGGGTCCAGGAGGGCAGCAGCGCATAGAACTCGGGATACACGCGGCGGCTTAGGGCAAACAGCAGTGAGATGCCGACGATGAACGTGCTGCGCATGGTTACCGGGCGCGACGTCACGATCTGGATCCCGCCCATCAGCATGGACGCGCCATTAAAAACGAGCGCCGCGCCAATGATTGGCAACGGCAGGGCCAGCAGCGCCGCGCCGACCTTCGGCACGCATGAGAGCAGCACCAACCAGCCCGCGATCGCATAGACAATATAACGGCTCGTCGCTCCCGTGACCTTCTGGATTCCGACCAGACTTGGCGCTGCACTTAGACCCGGCGTCGCCAGCCAGCCGCCGACAAAGCAGGCAACGCCGTCCGCCAGCACCCCGGAGCGGATGTTGTCCAGGTCGGGCCGGCGCCAGGCTGCATTATTGATCTTCTGACAGGTCGTGATCACACCGATAGCGCGCAGGCCCGAGGCCAGCCCTGCAATGGCGAACGGCAACATCAGCGACGGTTCAAACCGGTAGGAGAGAAAACGAGGATCAGGCAGCGCGAACCACGGCCGGGAAGCGATGATCGCAACATCCTTGCTCGTCACCATGCCTACTGCGACCGCAATCGCCATCCCCAACGCAAGACCGATCAGACCGCAGAGCAGCCGGGGCAGGCCCTTGCCCCACACCCCGAACCCGACCATCACTGCGAGCGTCAAGCCGGCAGCCGCAATATGCGTCGCAAGATGCGGATCGTGCAGATCAGAAATCCCCAGAAATCCGCTCACGCCGATCAGCCCCAACTCGGCGCCTACGGCAATCACGATGAAGCCGGAAACCACTGGCGGAAATACCCTGCGCATCCGGGGCAGCGCCCAGGCGAAGATCGCTTCAAACACTCCGGCAAACGCGATCATCCCGCAAACCAGCGCCAGCCCGCCGCGATGCGCGGCCTCCAGCGCCGGTGCGAAGTAAATCGCCGAAACCACTGGCGGAGCCAGGTATCCTGACCCCACCGGACCCAGGCGATGGCCTTGCAGCAACGTAGCCAGCGCGATGGCGATCATGCCTAGAGCTACCGCGTGTGACGTCACGGCGGTGGAGGCTCCTCCCGCCTGCGCGATCAAAGTAACGAACACCAGGTAGGGACAGATCACGGCGACGTGCTGGGCGCCGAGAAGAATCAGAGGCGTCAGCGGAGGGCGTTCGTCCAACCCATAAATCAGATCGGGAGGACGCAGATGCTGCTCGCGCCGGAGCGGACCGACGCCGGCCCCTCGTGGCGGCTCAACCGGCTGCGTTGTCATTCGGCCAAATTATAGCCGGATAGAAAATCCACAGTTGGTAATCGGGGGATCATTGAGCACCGAGTTGATGTTGCCGGAACCTAGAGTCCACCGCGGCGATGATTACTTCCCTGGCCACGTGAATGCCTTTCTTACGCGCTCTATAGGCCGACCATGATGTAGTTCACTCCCAGGATAACGTCTTGTTAGAAAAGTCGAAGTGCACCCGGCGAGCCTGGAGCGTGGAGATACCTACAATTCCGTCGATGCCGGGGAGCATGTCTGCGGCAGGCGATGGCAGGAATATGACGGGCAGCTCGCGGTTCCTATTGCCCAGGACAACATCGGGCAGAATGGCTTGCTTTACCTGTACCCGTCCGCCCATGGTCGCGTTTTTGAGGCTGCCCGCCGTACGTAATGCCGGCACCCTCTGGCGCAGGCGCTCCTCGTACAAGAGGATGCCTGACAAGCCCGTATCGACGAGGAGGTGAACCGGACGATCCTGAACCTGAAGCTCAACCACCAGACATTTCGTCATGGGATCGCCGCCCGCCAGGTAAGTTTTCTGCGGCGTGGAATCGAAGATTAACGTCCGGGCGCCAAAATCGATGGCGACGTTACTCAGTTGGAGAAGGTCCATGCCGATGATGGCATCGGCCTTGCCGGCGAACTCGGAATAGCGGGCCAGGTCACCGACAAGCACGACCACGTTGCTGGCACGAATGGGACCGAACTGAACTGCAGGGAGGGTGGCCGTTTCCCACTGGAGATTTCGGTCAAAGTTGAAACTCTGCGCCGGGTGCGCATCCAGCTTCAGTTTTTCGGCGGCTCTTTCGCCGACCATGCTGATGCTCGCACCCGTGTCCAGGATGAACTTCAGATGGGTTTGGTCTCCGATGCGGCCTTCGACCTCGATAAGGTACCCCGAAGAAAGCCGGAAAGGCAGTTCGCTGCCGGATGCGTTTTCCGATGGCCTGGGTTGATCGTTTGCTTGCAAAGCAGAGGGAAAGAAAAGGCCCAGGCAGGCAAGAGAAAGCAGCCAACGATTCATGGAGTTCGCCTCGGCCGCAGTGGCGGCGAGGACGAGCTTCAGGGTTACAAAGAGTGGCCTCAATTCGCCGGCAATCTCTTCGTCCTATCAAGTTTGTCTGCGTGTAACGCTCGGATGGCGCTAGACTTAGGTTCACCATCTCCTGGAGATCTCTGAGCAGTCGGGCCCTATCTCACGGGTATTCGGTGTCGCCTATGGGCAACTCGATACAACGGTCGATCGCTCGCTTTGAAGATTTCGAGGTCAACCTGGAAACGGGTGAAGTGTGGAAGGCGGGCAGGCCGCTCAAGGTGCAGGACCAGCCGTTCAAGGTTTTGGCAGCGTTGCTGGAACGGCCGGGACAGATCGTTACCCGGGAAGAGCTGCGTCAGCTGATCTGGCCAGACAAGAGCTTCGGGGATTTTGACCATGCCATCAATCTGGCCCTGGCTAAGCTACGGGCCACTCTGGGCGATTCAGCGGATGTGCCGCATCTGATCGAAACTCTCCCCCGCCGTGGCTACCGGTTCATCGCACCACTCAAGGAGCAGAGTGATCCGCCTCCAGCGCCCGCAATCGCTACGCCGCAGCAACAAGCTGTTCCCTCTCCAGTGAAGGAGTACCCAGCCAAGGCTGGGGGAAAAAAGCTATGGACAATCGCCGGGGCCTCGGCATTCCTCTTTCTGTTTGCAGTCATGCTGTTCCGGGTGTTTCCAACACTCTCGAGGCAGCCCGAAGTTGCCAGCGAGATCATGCCCTTAGTCGCTATGCCGGGCCTGCAGACCGCGCCTGCCGTTTCTCCAGACGGCAGCCAGGTTGCGTTTGAATATTCGGGAGCCCCGCACCCCGGCATCTACCTCGCATTGATCGGCGGCGAAAGGCCATTGCAGCTTACGGAGGGCGAAAACGACCACGATCCTGCCTGGTCGCCCGATGGCCGTCAAATCGCCTTCGCGCGTTACCCCGCTTTCTCAGGCGGTCCGAAAAATCTTTATGTGCTTCCCGCTCTGGGGGGGGCAGAACGTCGTGTGTACACGGCCGCCCTGCCGGCGTGGTTTCCGTGCAATAAGATTGGCTGGTCGCCGGACGGCAAATCGTTGGTTTTTTCGGAGTCAGTGGATGACGGCACCAAAGCTCGACTGACTCTGCTTTCGTTATCTGACATGGCTGCTCACGCGCTTACTTTTCCAAGTATTAAAGAGCTTGATTGCGACCCTGTCTTCTCCCCCGACGGGGCCACCGTCGCGTTCGCACGCGGGCCAATGGCATCTTCTGTGAGTGACTTGTTTGTGGTGAAAGTTGCTGGCGGCCAAATACTGCGCTTGACAACCGGAAATTCCGGAGGCGATGCCGGCTGGACTCAGGACGGTAGTGAGATCGTCTTCGCCTCTTGCATGAAAGGGGTTCCAGGTCTCTGGCGCATTCCCGCCTCCGGCGGTATGCCGCAGCGCGTCGCCGGTGTGGGAGAGTATGCTGGCAACCCTTCGATCTCCCGTAGGGGGAACCAACTCGCTTATACGATCGGGAAGCAATGGGAGACCATTTGGCGGCTCGACCTGAAGGATAGGCGCCACGCCCTGGCTGCTCCCGTAAGGCTCCTGTCCGGAAGGGGAATTGCGTGGCGACCCAGCTATTCTCCCGACGGCAAGAAAATCGTCTTCGAGTCCAACCGCATGGGTTACGCGGATATTTGGATGTGCAACAATGACGGATCCAACTGCTCGCAGTTGACCGCTCTGCACGGAACGACTGGAACTGCCCGCTGGTCTCCGGACGGCCGGTACGTGTCCTTTGAATCCATATCGCAGGACTATTACCAGGTTGGTGTGGTCGAGGTACCAGACGGCACTCCCCGAATACTCAAGACTGTTCCCGTCGCTAATAACGGCGCTCCAAACTGGTCCCACGACGGCAGGTCAATCTACTTTTACTCCGACGATCATGGGAGTTTCCAACTATGGAAAATGCCGCTAAAAGGAGGCCCTCCCGTGCAGGAAACAACCAGTGGGGGTGTTTATGGAATCGAGTCGAAAGATGCTCGATTTCTTTATTACTCCGAGTTCGACGGGGCCATTTGGAAGAAATCATTGGATAGCGGCCAGACATCTCGCCTGCCGATTGACGCTGGTAGTTGGTATGACTGGGATGTCACCGATGGCGGAATCTACTTCCTGAACCTGAAGTTTCCTCCGAACGGCCGAATTGAATTTTTCGATTTTGCCAATGGACAGTCCACACCCATCTTCGCTCTGGACAAGCCGGCTTCACTCTATGGCGGTTTGGCGCTTTCACCTGATGGCAAATCCATTCTTTTCGGGCAAAGTGAACTCAACGAGTCCTACATCATGGTCATGAAGAACTTTCGCTAGCTGTCTGTTTAGACGATATTTCGCAATTGCCGAGCTCTTCAGGTCATCGAACATCCCTCCGCGTCTTCGGAAATTACGTTAACCGTCCTGCAAGCCTAATCGGACTATCATGGTCATGCGATTCTCATGACCGACGATAATCCGCAGTTGCTGAAAACGGTACTGGTAGTTGCGCGTTCAGACTCGCCTGTGATGGGTGTGGTGTCGACGGTTATGTCCTCATGGAAGCTAGAGTGCGCACAGGATAACGACGAAGCGCTCGCGTTGGTGGAGAAGACCGCTTTCGACCTTGTTATCACGGACCAAGCCTGCTCCGGCAGGGAAAACGTCGAACTGCTTCGAAAGGTGCGGCTGGCGAGGCCGCATACTCGTGTGATCATTGTTGCCGACAAACGCACGCCTGCGGATGTGGTTGCCGCGATCCGTGCGCAAGCTTTCAGCTACTTCACAAAGCCGCTTTCCCCGCGGGCTCTGGAGGAGGTGCTGCAATTGGCGATGGAGAGCCCTGATTGGGACGAGGCGATTGAAGTCCTGTCCGGGACGGATGCGTGGGTACGTCTTTCGCTGCGCTGTGACGTATCAACGGCCAATCGCCTGCATCAGTTCGCTCGCGGCTTTCTGGATTTGCCCGAAGCTGACGAGGAGAAGGTGGCAACAGCGTGCAGAGAAATGCTGCTCAACGCGATGGAGCATGGCGGGAGGTTTAATCCGGAACGGCGTATCGAGATTGCCTTCCTCCGCGCGCGTCAAGTCGTGCTCATCCGCATTAAGGATCCTGGCGAAGGATTCTCTTTAAAGGAAAACCTGGATACGGCAGAGAACAATCCGCTGGATGATCCTATCCGCCACATGAAGCACCGCGAGGCGCAGGGAATGCGGCCAGGCGGATATGGGATTTTGCTGGCCAAGAAGCTGGTCGATGAGTTGTTTTACGGAGAAAAAGGGAATGACGTTCTGCTCATCAAGTACATCAATGATGAGCGCAGAGGGTCCGCTTCTCCACCGCTTTGAGCATGGGCAGGGCATTTGGCTCACGTTTACTCGCCGTTTACGGGCAATCTGGAAGCTGCGTGTTACACCCCAACTTCCGGTTCGGCGCTGATACGTCCACAACGCCGAGTTCTTCGGAACCTCAATGAGTCGAGCCGTGCGGGTTGGTCCGACGCAAGTTGCCGAAGGCCGGGCTCTCGTAAAGTGAAGCTGAAGTCACTTGCTAGCCGTCAAGTTGCCGGAAATCCGACTA
>DASRRN010000631.1:0-3555 GCA_035695685.1 Acidobacteriaceae bacterium
GGGACGTCGGGCGGGGGCGGGAGATTGCGGTTTTTGAGCCACTCTTTGCTGATGCTTTTCGCGGCATGTTGCGGCGGAAGTTCGTCAAGGTCGGGCATGAAAATTTCCAGTCCGGCTTGCGGGGTCATACGGGTGTACCCGTTGACAAGCTGCGCCTGGTAGTTCACCAGGTCCAGGTCAAACCAGGCGTCTTTCGATGTATCGATCATGATGAGATCGACATTGTGCATGGTCAACTTGCCAAAATCCAGCGAACCGCCCTTGAGCGCCAGAAAGTTGTGCCATTGTTCGGTGCGGGCCACGTCGTTCTGGGCATCGCCGTACATGACTTCGATATCCGGGTTCTTGAAGCTCACGCGGGTAAGGAGCCCATGGATGTGCGGAGGCGGGAGCAGCTTTTGCGTATCGAAGTAAATGTCATTCTGCGAGACTTCGACGCCGCCAACACTGGTTTTTTTCATCAAGTCCGCGATGGTGAGGTGAAAGTCGCCAAGCAGACCTTTCACAGGAAGCTTCAACACCGACAGCCGATCGACATGCAAGTGGATCCGCCCATCAGGCGAGGACGAAATCGTTCCTTCGAGTCCGATAGGAAGGGGAATATGCAGTTTGTGAATGGTGCCATGGATGGATATGTTGCTTCCGTTCCCGGTGATCGAAATGTTGGTAAGCGGAGAGCCCGATACCGCGCCGGTATTGAGGTAGTGGCTGATGTCGCCGATATTCGCGTGGATGATACCTCTTTGCACCTCGAGAACAAACGACTCCGGATCGTCAAAAGACGGATTGATGTTCCCTTTCGTGCGTCTCATCTCCCCATTCAGCCAGCGAACATAGATGCGGAAATCGGGTCCCTTGCGCAGCATGAGGTTGTGAGCATACATGCGAGTCGGGGATAAATCGCTGGCTCCCTCGGATATTTGCGCGGGTTGGCTTGTATTTCCGGTCGCAGTTTGCGGTACGGGTTGACGATGTTTGATTCGGGCGTACCAAACCAGGCAGGCCACGAGGATAGCTAGCCCCGTGGCACTGGCGAGTACCAGGTGCGATCGCTTCACGCCGGGGTCGGGTTGCGGCGGGGACGGCGATTGGCCTGCAGAATTTTCTTGCGCAGGCGCAATGATTTCGGCGTGACCTCCACCAGCTCGTCTTCGGCAATAAATTCGATGGCTTGCTCCAGGTTCATGGGCTTGAAAGGAACCAGCCGAATGGCGTCGTCGGCGCTCGAGGCGCGCATGTTGGTGAGTTTCTTCTCACGAACCACATTCACGTCCAGGTCGTTGTCCCGGGAATGCTCGCCGATCACCATGCCCTCGTAGACTTCAACGCCGGCAGTGATGAAGAGCACTCCGCGATCCTGCAAGCCATTGAGCGCGTATGCAGTCGTGGCTCCATTGCGGTCGGAAATGAGCGCTCCGCTGGGCCGCTGGGGTATCTCCCCCTGATACGGCATGTAACCGTCAAACAGCGAATTCATGACGATAGTGCCGCGAGTCTCGGTCAGCATCTCGCTGCGCAGACCGATGAGACCGCGGCTGGGAACACGGAACTCCAGACGGACGCGGCCATAGCCGTGATTATGCATCTTCGCCATCTCCCCACGTCTGGGTCCAAGACGTTCAATGACCGTGCCAACAAAGTTGTCGGGAACGTCGATGGTGAGGTGTTCGACCGGTTCCATCACTTTGCCATCAACGGTTTTGGTAACAATCTCGGGCCGGCCCACCAACAACTCAAAGCCCTCACGACGCATCATCTCGATGAGGATGGCTAGCTGCAACTCTCCGCGGCCGAGAACCTTGAAGCTGTCGGGACTCCCGGTCTCTTCGACGCGAATGGAGACATTGGTGAGCAGTTCCTTATCCAGACGCTCGCGCAGGTTGCGCGAGGTTACGTATTGTCCTTCCCTTCCCGCCATGGGCGAATTGTTGACCGAAAACTGCATGGCGATGGTCGGCTCGTCGATCACAATCAGCGGCAGCGGAACAGGATTTTCAAGCCCGGTGATAGTCTCTCCAATTGTGATGCCGGTAACCCCGGCGACGGCCACGATGTCGCCGACCTGGGTCATCTCGGTGTCGGTACGCTTCAATCCATTAAACGTAAAAAGCTTGGTGATCTTGGTCTTGATGAGCGATCCGTCGCGCCTGGAAATGTTCACCTCGTCTCCACTGCGCAGGGTTCCGTTAAAGACGCGCGCGATGGCCAGGCGCCCCAGGTAGTCGGAGTAATCGAGGTTGGTGACCAGGATCTGGAGCGGCCCGTCAGGTTCCCCACTGGCCGGCGGAAGGGTGGAGATAATGGTTTCAAACAGCGGCTGCAGATTCTCTCCGGGCGTGTCCAGGGAGGTGCTGGCAGTGCCTAGCTTGGCGTTGGTGTAGAGCACGGGAAAATCCAGCTGGTCTTCGGCGGCGTCCAAATCGATAAAGAGGTCGTATACCTCGTCCAGTACTTCTTTGGGCCGGGCGTCGGGACGATCAATCTTGTTGATGACCAGGATAGGGAGAAGCTTTGCTTCCAAGGCCTTGGAGAGGACGTAACGGGTTTGGGGCAGGGGGCCTTCTGAGGCATCCACCAGGAGCATGACCCCGTCCACCATCTTGAGGGCGCGCTCGACCTCGCCGCCGAAATCGGCGTGGCCCGGGGTATCGACGATGTTGATCTTGGTGTCCTCGAACTGGATGGCGGTGTTCTTGGCCAGGATGGTGATGCCACGTTCCTTCTCCAGTTCGTTAGAATCCATAACTCGTTCGGTAAGGGCTTCGTTGGCACGGAAGGTGCCGGCCTGGCGCAACATGGCATCCACGAGAGTTGTCTTGCCATGGTCGACGTGGGCGATGATGGCGATATTTCGAATGGGCGTGCTCACGGGCGAGGAATTCCTATTCTTCCGGGTCGCGGAGAGACATTGCGTTGAAATGGATAGCCTTGCGTTGACGTGCTGGCTGGAAATTACAGGCAGGACAACCGAGCAATGCCTTGCCTACAGTCTAACAGCCTGGGTTTTGTCGGGTTTGGGTCTCGGGTCGGTTCAGAAAAACGTTCGTCGGGCTTCGCCCGTCATTTTCGGCCCACGTACGCTTTGGCGAACGTGGGGCACCCGTCCATTCCGTCCGATTCCCTTAATCTCGGTTTGGGGTGGAGAGTCAGGGGTTTAGCGCCGTGGTATCCCACATCTCGCCAAAACCCCGGATTTCCTGTCGAGCTCGGCGGCTCTAGCAAACTTACTGCGGGGCGGGGCCTCGGACTACCTGGACGAAGTCGTCCAGCCGGAGATGGCGGGCGAAGGCTGCCTTTATTTGACCGGCGTCGAGTTCGAAGTACTTCTTTGCCGCCACGATGGGCTCGTCCAGAGGGAGACCAATCACGGCCCGGCGGAGCAGACCCTGCGCTACCCCTTCTTCGCTTGACTCGCCCAAAGGAATCGACCGCAGAAGCATCGCCTTGGCTAAGTGCAGTTCGTCTGCTGAGACATCCTGGGTACGCATCTGGTCAAGGTCGCGCTGCACCAGAGCCCTGGCCTTGGAGACGTTCTGCGGATCACAACCGTAGGTG
>DASRRN010000632.1:0-5872 GCA_035695685.1 Acidobacteriaceae bacterium
GTTTGTCTTTCAATCCTTCAATTTGATTCCGGTTCTGACCGCATTGGGCAACGTCGAGCTTCCGTTGCGCCTCACTTCGCTTTCGCCGGCAAAACGCCGGGAGCACGCCGAACGGGCGCTCCGCGTTGTTGGGCTGGAAGGACGCCTGCATCATCTGCCCGGCGAACTCTCCGGCGGTCAGCAACAGAGAGTTGCCGTGGCGAGAGCCTTCGTCACCGATCCCGATCTCATCCTGGCCGATGAGCCGACAGGAAACCTCGATGCAACCTCAGCCGACGAGATTCTCGCGTTGCTCTCGCTCTTGAGCCGGAAATTCGGGAAAACGATCGTGATGGTCACGCACGACCCCCATGCTGCCTCCTACGCAGATGCTCAATTTCATTTGGAGAAGGGAAACCTGCTCCCAGCGCATCCTGTTGCCGGTCTTGAAGCTATAGCCGAGGTTCGAAAACAAACTGCGCACTGAGAGCCATGTTCGTAACCCCACTCATGAACAAAGTCCGCGAAACGCCGCGCTCGGACAGGCCACTTCGCACGGTCAGCAGCGCCTTAACCGTGACCGCCGATGTGACCAGCTATGCGACGCAAGCGCTGAGCCGTGAACATCTTCGCGAGAAACAATCGTTCGCGATGGGCAATTGCCACAGGTTAAGATGCCGGGCCGCTCTATGCTCAACCACGCGTTCTTATTAGATCGCTGTGACTTGGTGACAGTCCGGGGTCAACAGGTTGGGAAGCAACCTCGATATTGATGTTCGATATGCTGGACTCATCGTGAAACTCCGAATCCACCTTGCGCTCCCTGTCGTCATCATTGCTACCTCGGCGGTCTTCGCCCAACCGCAGCCCCTTTCGCTCTGATTCGAGTACTAATCCATCTCGGTGAGTGAGTCGGCCATTCGCTGATCGAGACTGCGAAGCTGGCTAGGGCGGCCTTCACCTTGAAATCGTCTATATGGATATTTTTAATGTACTATTTGCAAAATAGTAGTTCCAAATTACTATAGGTGCATGGTCAAGAACCCCGAATACCGCGACCTCTTTCCTGGCGCCCTGGAATTGATGATCCTAAAGACCCTGCGCCGCAAACCTATGCATGGTTACGCCCTCGCCCAGCGAATCAAAGAAATTTCAGACGATCTTCTCCAGATTGAGGAAGGCTCTTTGTATCCGGCTCTGCAGCGCATGTTAAAGGCTGGCTGGCTGGAATCGGAACTGGGAGTCTCAGCCAGGAATCGCCCGGTTCGAATCTTCAAGGTGACGCAGGTAGGCAGAAAGCATCTGGAACAAGAAATCTCGAGTGTCGAGAAGATGTTCGCCGGAATCACCCGCGTGCTCGAATTGGCGGGACAGTAGGGAGGCTTTATGGGCTGGCTCCGACAGTTGTTTTCTCGCCGCCGTCGCTACGATGATCTTTCCCAATCGATCCGCGAGCACCTGGAAGAAAAGATCGATGATCTGATGGATCATGGCATGACGCGGGATCAAGCGGAGCTAGCAGCCCGTCGCGAATTCGGAAATATTACGCGCATCGAAGAGCGCAGTCGGGAAGTCTGGCAGTGGCCGACGCTCGAATCTCTGTGGGCGGATGCGAAATATGCCTTACGGCGGTTGCGGAAGAGCCCGGCCTTTACAAGCATCGCCCTGCTCACATTGGCCCTCGGCATCGGAGTGAACACCGGTATCTTCACACTGCTGGATGCGGTTTTGTTGAAGTCACTGCCTGTACCCGATCCTGAGCAACTCTTTATCGTGAAGCAGAGCGACCACGCCGCGGAAAAGAGCCGTTTCCCCTATCTTTTATTTGACCACGTGAGCCGGCAACTGCCGGACACGGCATCGATGGCGGCCATGAGTTGGCCCGATGATTTCTATGTCCGCACCGGGAGTGGACAGCCGCAGTCGACGCAAGGGCAGCTCGTTTCGGGTAACTATTTCCAGGTATTCGAGACATACCCGGTGCTCGGTCGTCTGCTCACTCCCGCTGACGACGAGAAGCTTGGCGGCAGTCCCGTCGCTGTGATCAGCCATGGTTACTGGCAGCGGCAATTTGGGAATGATCCTGCTGTGATCGGCCGCAAACTCGAAGTGAACCACGTGCCGGTCACGATTGTTGGGGTAGCGCCACAAGGCTTTTTCGGCGCCCGCGCCGGAACGCAGCCCGCGTTCTGGCTACCCCTCACCATGCAGTCTGATGTGCAATATCACGACCACTACAGCGACTTTGGAGGGGCGGAACCGCTGAAGCCATGGATTCCGCAGGCCAACATCAACTGGCTGCTTTTGGTCGTGCGTGTCAAATCCCCCGCTGCCGTTCCGCAGCTAATGACTGTCCTGAATCAGCAATACAAGAGCCATCTCGAATCCCTGACGCAGTACCTCGGCGATCCCGACCGGCTTCAGGCTATGCTGCGAATTCATCTCAGCCTCGAACCCGGTCAGCGCGGATTTGCCAACCTGCGGCAGCAATTTGAGCAGCCACTCCTGCTGCTGATGGCCATGGCTGCAATCGTGCTCCTTATCGTGTGCGCCAATATCGCGAACCTGCTGCTGGCCCGCGCTGCTGCGCGCCAGCATGCTCTCGCCGTGCAGCTTTCCATTGGGGCTAGTCGCACGCGCCTGATCCAGCAAATGCTCGCCGAGTGCCTGCTGTTATCCGTCGGGGGAGGAGTGTTGGGGATCGCCGTGGCGTATTGGTGTGCCAGAGTCCTGCCTCGCTGGGCCTCCACAGGAACCGCCGTGATTCCGCTCAATCTCGCGCCAGACGCGCGCATCCTCGCCTTCAGCGTGATCATTGCGGTGGCAACCGGCGTTCTCTCCGGACTTGTTCCCGCGTTGCAGAGCGCGAGCGTCGATCCGGCATCTGTGTTGAAGGCCGGCGCCCTGTCCATCCCCGGGGGCAAGTGGGCCTCGCGCTGGTCCGCACGCAAAATGCTCGTGGTCGCTCAGGTCGCGCTTTCGCTTCTTCTGCTTGTTGGGGCGGGAATGTTTCTCAAGACACTTGAGAATTACAGCCGGCTTAACCCCGGCTTTGATCGCGACCACCTCCTCAACGTGCAGATCGACACGCATCTGGTGAACTACCAAACTGGCGATTTCCCCTCGCTCTACCAGCGCCTTGCCGATCGAATGGAGGCTATCCCTGGAGTGCGCTCCGCCAGCATCACCAGTTGCTCGCTCGTCGCTGGATGCTTCGACTCCAGCGACGTAACCGTCAGTAACGGCAGCGGACGAAGAATCACTCGGGCCAATGCCCAGATCAACTCCGTTTCGTTGAATTACTTTGCAACTACCGGTATTCAGCTCCTCGGAGGCCGAGAATTTGTAACCACCGACGATGCCTCCTCACCCAGGGTCGCAATCGTCAACCAGACCTTCGCGCGGCGCTACACCGGCGCCAGTAACCCAATCGGCCTCGAATTTTCCTACGCAGACAATGACCCGAACCGCCATCAAATCGTAGGCGTCGTGTCGGACGCGCGTGTGAACGACATCCGCGAGGCCGCGCCGCCAATCATTTATTTTCCGATTCTCCAGAACGTCGGCAACATCGACGGTCTTGAAGTTCGCACTGCGGCCGATCCACACTGGGTTGCTGCGCAGGCCCGCCAGGCAATTGCCGACGTGGATCCCAGGATCCCCATCGTGAATGTTGCTACCCTGAACGAAGCGGTGAAGGACAATCTCACCCAGCCGCGCCTCATTGCCCGTCTCACCACTATCTTCGGAATTCTGGCATTAGCGTTGGCCTGTCTCGGGCTCTATGGAGTCATGTCTTACACCATGCAACGCCGAACCAGCGAGGTTGGAGTTCGTCTCGCTTTAGGTTCTACAAGGCCAGCGGTTCTTTGGCTGGTGATCCGGGAAACGCTGCTGCTGGCGGGATTCGGCGCAGTGATGGGCCTCGCGTTGGCCATTGTCGGAATGCACGTGGCGACGAGCTTCCTGTTTGGCCTCTCGCCCGAAGACCCGGCAATCATTGCCCTGGCTACAGGTTTACTTCTGCTGGCATCCGCAGTTGCCGGATTCGTGCCTGCGTGGCGGGCCGCCCATATCGAACCCGTCCAGGCCCTCCGAATAGAATAGGGGAACCCCATGAATTGGCTCAAATAGCTATTTATCGGGATCGAAGTAGTTCTTCCGCCGAAGAAGTGAACTAGGAAACCTGAAGAAGATGGGTGAACAACCCCATCCGCTCGCCTCGGATGTAGTAGGGTGGCGCGGCTGGAACGGTGACCACACCGTGTTCAGAATCGAGATAGATCCACTGATTATCTTGCGAGTGACCAACGCAAACCGCGGCCAGAAGTTTCTGTCGAATTCGGTGACAGGAACATGGAGAGCAATCCGGCGACAGAGCAATCTTATAGCGCTTTTAGCGCATTTTTTCGGGCAAACCCTCCCCCTGTGGAACCCAGGAGACGAAAAGTACCCATCAAGACGGGCCATGCAATGTCGCGTGCTTCACTGATTGGAATACTTTTCGTCACGGTCGCTCCTGTCTTGGTCGCTCCGAAGGTATGCTGTCCCCTTATCCGAGTTACTCAATCCGCTCGAAGCGAACAGCATCTGCCACCACCACTCCATTGGCAGCATTGCTCAACTCCACAAACCGCGGATTTTCGAACGTGCCCAGCAGATGCCACTGCCCCGCGCCTTGCTGCTGATTCACCATGACCGTCTGCGTCTCATGCTCCGCGACGATCTTATAACGCGCGTTGGTAGCCAGCGGACCAACCTTTGGAAGACCGGTGTAAACAGACACCTTGTACCTCCCTACCAACGGGCTGTCGCCTCGCCAAAGCGCGGTCCTGGACCCGTCCCCGGCTTCGGTCCAGAAACTGGCTCCGCCATAGTTGCCGCTCGCCGGGTTCTCATCGGAGTGCCACTCCTGGCGATGGCTGATCAAAAACGCCGCCCCAATGCCAATGTCGTCCACCGTCACCACTTTCAGCGGCTCCGTATAGATCTTCCAGCGGCGCACCTGCACCTCGTGCGACGGCTCATTCACCTTCATCCACGCATCCAGCGGCACGTCCAGTTGTTTCACCATCTCCGGATTCGCCTTGGCCACATCATGTAATTCTCCCGGATCGCTCCGCAGTGCAAATAATTGCTCCTCCTCTGTCCATAAATTGCGAATGAGCTTGTAGTCGAGGCTGCGGACCGATCTCTCCGGGATTTCGACGTCCTCCTCGGCAAAAACATATTCATTCGCCGACTTCACCTTCCCCTCGATCAACGGCGCCAGGCTATGACCTTCGGCATCGTCGAGTGCCGGAGCGCCGGCCAGATCCAGCACCGTTGGTGCGGTATCCAAATTCGAAGCCAGCGCAGGATTCAACTCTCCCTTCGGAATCCCCGGTCCCGCTACGATCAACGGAATATGCAGCACCGGGTCGTACAGCGAACGATGGTCGAAGGTAAGAAAATCATCCGGATGGGAGTACAGCATCTCCCCATGATCCGACGTCAGCACCACGTACGTATTGTCTTCCAATCCCAAAGACCGCAGCCGATCGAGAATGATCCCCACGTAGCGGTCCACATAGTGAATCTTTCCGTCGTACAGCTGATAAAGCCGTTCCACTGCCTTCTGGTCGCCGTTCACCGCCAGCCGGAACAACCCGCCGCGCACCAAATCGTAACCATCATTGGAGAGATATGGGTAAGCATCCGATTTGAACAAATCATCCTCCGGCGGAGGATTATAAGGAGAGTGCGGTTCCAGCAAGTGCACATACAGGAAGAAGGGCTGCCCGGAGTCATGATGACTATCCATCCATGCCAGCACATTGGCCGTAGTGTAAGGAGCACCGATCTTAGGCCGGGCCGCCCGCTGAGTTATATCCGGAGCCGCCGCGCTGCCATC
>DASRRN010000633.1:0-3690 GCA_035695685.1 Acidobacteriaceae bacterium
TAGCAAAGACCGCCTTGTGGGTTGGTGGTGTCGAGCCAGAAGAAATGGTTCTCGACTTCATAGGGTGACATACGGAAGTCCCAACGAAGGCCGTAGTTGATGGAGAGCTTCTGGCTTACCTTCCAGTCGTCTTCCACGTACGGCCCCCAATAGTTGTAGACGTGGTTTTGTGGGTTACCGGCCTGTGTCGTCGGGCTCAAGGGACCGGGCACATAATTACTTACGCCGCTGTAATAGCCGGTCAGCATGTCACCGATGCTGTTACCGGTGCCGCAAAGCGGCTGGCCACCGTTGAGAGCTGACGGGGGGTTGGTGCAGGTCAGAAAGTTCTTTTGGGCCGTATTGGCGGCAAAATTCCAGGTACCGTAGAAATCGTCGTCGAGGTTGCGAATCAGGCGCCAGCGACGATAGTCGAGGCCTAAGCCAAGAGTGTGCTTTCCATGAACTGTGGTGAAAGAATCGGCGTACTCCCAGTTCGGATTATCCGAGCCGCTGTAAGAGTTGCCGGGACCACCTCCGGTGTTAAATGAGCCAGGGGTAACATTCGGCCATGTCTCCTGAAGAGCGGTGAAGACAGTGAAGACATTCATCTCGCCTAGCGCGCTGACCACGGAGGCGGGCGGAGCAGCCGAACCCTCGGGGGCCTGGGCGCGCAGCTTGCCGAAACGGAAATTGTTTACGTTCTTTCCGCCGAAGCTGATGGTATGAGAGATCTCCCACGCGTCTTCGGTTTGGATATATTCCTCGATACCGTAGTCGACGGAAAAGGAGTTGTATATGGCGTGGTTGTTGTAATAGGCGTGAGTGTAGCGGCCGAAAACTGAGCCGTATCTGCCGAGGTTCTGATCTCCCCGGTAGGTCTGCTGGTTCATGACCAGCGGCCCGGGAATATTTTGGATGAAGTTGACGACCCCCTCGGGTGTGTTGGCAACGGTCGGTGTTTTCCAGAAATGGTTGGCAACCGCCACCAAACCTATCCGCGCCGTTTGGAAAGCGGCCGGAACCTGGGTTCCCCAGTCATTCAGCCCGGTGTACGGGTCCACCGGCAAGCAGTCGTAGGTCGCATTTTGCACTGCAGTGCAGGCGGGTGTTCCATATGCAGGCAGCGGTCCTCCGGCATAGCCAGGTACGGCCGGAACGGTGGCGGCGGAAAAATCGCCCGCCAATTCCGCCGCTGTGGGAACAATGCTTTCCACCTTGGCGCCGTTATTCATCCGCCAGCCTTCGTAATTGGCCATCCAGAAGGTCTTGTTGCGGCCGTTGTAGATTTTAGGAATATAGACGGGACCGGAAGCAACAAACCCGAACTGGTTCAGCTTGAGAATCGGATTCGATGTTTTTGCGCCGGCGATGTAATCGGTCGCGGTAGGGAACGGCGAGCTATCGAAGGCATTGTTGCGGTTCGACTCGTAAACAGCCCCGTGGAGGGAATTTGTTCCGCCCTTGCTGACGATGTTGATCTGGCTGGCGCCGAATCCGTTCTCAGCAGGGTATATACCGCTCTGCACCTTGAATTCCCCGATTGCGTCCTGGGAAAGGATCACAGCCGGGGTCATCAACGCCTGATCGGTATTTACCAGCCCGTCCAGGGTATAGTTGTTTCCCTCGGGCCGGCCGCCGTTGACGCTGACGGCGTTGCCTTCACCCTGGCGCATGGTGCCTTGCTCCCCGCCCACGGTAACCGCGCCCGCACCGACCAACAGTAGCTGCATGAAGTTGCGCCCGTTCAGCGGAAGGTTAGCTACTTCCTCACCGCTTATTTCCTGGGATAGGGCGGCATCGTCCGTGTTCAGGTTCACAGCCTGTGCAGCCACTTCCAGCGTTTCCGTCACCGCTCCCGGCTTCAAAGACAGATTGATGCGGATCTTTTGATCAACGGCGAGGGTGAACGGGTCAGTCTTAGTTTTTTCAAAGCCGGCGGTCTGCGCTGAAACCGTATATACACCTGGGCTCAACGAGGGCGCATTGAAATCTCCTGCAGAATTGCTCTCTGTATTGAAGGCGCCGTTGGTTCCCGTATTGGTGACTGTGATCTTGACGTTCGGAAGCACGGCGCCGGTACTGTCGGTAATCGTGCCCAGGATGGTGCCGGTTGCTCCCACCCCCTGCCCGAAAGCCATGTTGACTGCGACAACGGCGAGAACGTAGAAGAGACAAAACCTTCTCAATGACATACGACCTCCTCCCAAGTTGGCTTACTGTTGCCGCGGTGAGTGGCTATGCCCCACCTTCTGGCCATTTAAATGGTGCCGGTACACGAAAGCCGGGAAGCGAGGCCCCCCGGACTCAGGCAACACAAAAATGCTTACATCGAACACGCGCCCGAAAATACAGAGAGCAAAACATGAATGTCAAGGGAAAAGAAATTTCTCAATAGAATTTACGGTACCAATCGGGCAACTACTTCAAATTGGGTCAGGTTAATGGCCTAACCGGTCATACACGGCGGATTACAGGGCATTCCTCACTTAGGCGACCCAGACTTCTGCATACGAGCTAAGGTTGCACTCGTGGGCCCATTGGCTGTGAGGAGTCTCAGGAAGACTGGAATCGCAGGCAGGTCACCGCGTAGGGCAAAAGGTGAATAGAGGGAGCACCCTTCCATTCATGGTGCGATACCGAGGCGCCTGCACCGACGCTCCGTTCGTCGAGCATGAAGACAGAATCGATTTGCAGATCCCCATGCAGGACTGCTTCCTGCTTTTGGCCAGTGAGGTTTGCCAGCCAGGCGACGCGTGTTCCCGTTCGATCCACACCGGCTACAGCAGCCACACGATCCGGACGGCTTGAGTGACACTGGTAGCGAGGATTTCCACCCAGTTCCGCCAGCCCGCGCGCGGTGTAAAACACCGGATGGAGTAGGAGTTCCCCAGGAACCTTTGCGCTCGATAGCCCTAAGCGCCCGGTTAAACTACCAACCGTCAACATTTGCAGTGCCGCCTCAGCCGTACCCGCGACGAAGCCAATCATCCATGCCGCCGCAAACAGGCTTGTTTGTCTTGGATCGCAATCCGTCATCGGAACGCGGCCGTTTGCCGGGTTCTCCATCACTCGCGCACCGTAAGGGTTATGCCGCATTCCGATGGTGGAAGGCCCAATCCAGTAAGCCTTCTCCTTCCCGATGATTGCGCGCGCCGATCGCGCGATGTGCGGCAGTGCTTCGAGGCTCTGCATCACGCTCAGATCATCTGCCGCATGCACGATCGGACAGGTGCAGTGGGAGACGAAGTCAAGCATCTCCACAGGAGGACGTTTGCGGTTGAGTTCCGTGAAGTAGCTCAGCGTTCCCCCACCGATGGCCAGCCCTGGGAACGCCTCCCGCGCTGCCTGGTAGACCTCGCTAAGCGGTGGGCACGGCGGCCATATGCCCCCGGGCAGGGTTGATCGGCGGTCAACGGCCGGCGAAACCAGGACGCCCGTCAAAGGCAGGCCGGCCGCGGCCACCATTGCAGACACACCCAACAGCTCTTCACGTACGCTTTGCTTCGCCGGCAACACTAATTCAAGAACGGATTCCGTTTTGTCCTTTTTCGAAACGCACTGAGCGATATCTGCAAAACCGCGAAGGTGGCTCTGCCCGTGGCCCGCAGTGGGGTCGAAGTGGAACAGCAGAAGCTGCGGCCGCAAATTATCAAGCAGGGTGGGGTGAGCGCGTGCCTCGTCGATCAAATCAGGATGGAGAGAGACGCC
>DASRRN010000634.1:0-10973 GCA_035695685.1 Acidobacteriaceae bacterium
AATCGTACCCCACTCGGCCGCGCGGGCCATCCGGGCATATGGAGAGGTCGACGTGGCCCGCATTCAGGAGATCGAAGGAGAAGTAAAGCACGACGTCATCGCGTTCACCACTGCCATGGCGGAAAAGATCGGTCCGGAGTCCCGTTGGCTGCATTACGGGCTCACTTCCAACGACGTGGTCGACACGGCGCAGGCGCTGCAGATCAAAGCGGCCTCGGGGCTCATCCGCGAGGGCATTCTGGCGCTGGCCGCGATTCTGAGGCTGCGCGCGCTGGAGTTTAAGCACACTCCCACGATCGGCCGTACCCACGGCATTCATGCCGAGCCAACGACCTTCGGTCTCAAACTGCTCAATTGGTACGCTGAGATCATGCGCGACCTGGTGCGCTTCGACGCCAGCGCGGAAGACATGCGCGTGGGTAAACTCTCGGGGGCGGTCGGAACCTTTGGCCATCTGAAGCCGGAGCACGAAGCGAGCATATGCGCCAAGCTCGGACTGCGCGCAGATCCCATCGCCACCCAGGTCATTCAGCGCGACCGGCACGCTGCCTACATCTCTACCCTCGCCGTGTTGGCTTCCACCCTGGATAAAATTGCCGTCGAGGTCCGCCACCTGCAGCGCACAGAACTGCGCGAGGCAGAGGAGTTCTTCTCCGAAAAACAGAAGGGCTCATCCGCCATGCCGCACAAGCGAAACCCTATCACCTCGGAGCAAATTAGCGGCCTGGCGCGGGTAATCCGGGCCAACACGCAGGCTGCACTCGAAAATGTGCCCCTATGGCATGAGCGGGATATTTCTCACTCGTCGGTCGAGCGCATCATCTTTCCCGACTCCACCATCCTTACCGATTACCTGCTGGCGAAGACCACGACACTGATCGAGAAGCTTCTGGTCTACCCCAGGCGCATGCTCAAGAACCTGGAGAGCACAGGCGGCCTGATCTTTTCCGGCCAGCTTCTGCTCGATCTGACCGAAGCCGGTATGTCTCGCGAAGAGGCCTATCGCGTGGTGCAGGCGCACGCCATGAACGCATGGAAGGACGATCTGGTCTTCCGCGACCTGGTGGAGCGGGATCCTGCCATCCGGAACCGCCTATCCGGGGACAAGTTGGAAAAGGCGTTTCAGTTTGAGCGCCAGTTGGCCAACGTGGACGCGATTTTCGAACGGGTTCTGGCGTGAATCTGACCGTAGCCGTAACCGGCGCCAGCGGATCGATCTTCGGACAGCGTCTGTTGCATGCCCTGGATTGTGACCCGCGGGTCACCCACGTCAACTTCGTCGCATCGGAGAACTCGCTGCGGGTGATGGCTGAGGAACTGCGCCTAAGCGGCCGCAGCGAACTGGTGGCAAAACTTTTGGGCAAGACCTCTACCAAGGTGCAGCAACTCGCAGAAAGCGATATAGGCGCTGGACCTGCGAGTGGCAGCTATCCCTCTGCCGGCATGATTATCCTGCCTTGCAGCATGGGCACACTCGCCGGCATCGCCCATGGACTTGCGTCTAACCTGATCGAACGGGCGGCCGACGTTAGCCTCAAGGAGCGGCGTCCGCTTTTACTCTGTGTTCGGGAAACGCCTTTCAACAAGATCCACTTGCGCAACATGAGCCTGGCTGCGGACGCCGGGGCGGTGATTTTTCCCGTCATCCCGGCCTTCTACAATCGGCCTATGGACGCTGCTGAGATGGCGGAGCAGTTCGTCTGCCGGGTGCTGGCGCACATTGGGTTACCCCAGCCGAACGCTTATGTCTGGAAGGGTGAAACGCCCCCCTGATCCGCCCCTTGGTCCGGCAACGGATCACTGACCAGGAATCACGCTATCGTTGGTTGCGGTAGCCGGAATCTCCCGGACCATCGCCATCCGCGCCGGCTGGGCGTTCAGGAAATCCACCACGCTCGGGCCAACCTGGCCTACACATTGCCCAGGCGCCAAATGCCCGCAGTTGGCATATACATCCAATTCCGACTGGAGTATCTCCGCGTGCAGTCGATAACCGACGGAGAGCGGGATCAACCGGTCCTGGTCGCCCCAACCTATCAGCACCGGCATGGTCAAGGCTCCTAGTTTTCCATCCACCAGGTCTGCTCCGGTCATCATGGATTCGACACTGCGATGGACCACCCATCCGATACGATCGCCCCGGCGGAGCATCGCCATGGCCAGAAACCCAGGCAGCGGCCGCGGATGGGGCACCAGCAACTCCTCCAGCTGCGCCAAGTCTGTAGGCGACGCGGGTTGAAACAGGGCGGGATCAAAGCCCAGCTTGAAGCGCAGGCCGGCGCTATCCAGCAACACCAACCTCCGGATGCGCTCGGGCTGTTGCAAGGCAACCCGCATGGCGATCCAGCCGCCCATAGACCAACCCGCCAAGTCCACCTGGCGGAGGTGCTGGCTATTGAGGAACCCCTCGACCATGAGTGCCTGGTCGGAGATGGAGTAAGAAGCATCTCTGGGCTGCGCGGAACGTCCGTATCCCAACAAATCCAGCGCATATACGCGGTGGCCGCCATCGATAAGCCTTGGTATCAGGTTGGCCCAGTCAGCGCCCCGGCTGCCTAGTCCATGTACGAGCACCAGAGGGCGGCCGGTCCCACCCACCAGGTAATGCATGTTGTACCCGTTGACAGTCACAAACTCGCTATGTACGCCGCGCAGCCGCAACCTGGCATCGATCTGCTGGTCGACCAACCATAGCGGATTTCGCCAGGCCAGAATCCCAAAACCCAAACCAGCTAACAACAGAACAAAAACGAAAGCGAGGACCACTCTCCTGGGAGAGCGTCCGCTTGTCTTCCCCTCGACCTTCATGCGCTTCCTCACCTATCGTGCTGCGGATCGCCCGCCAAGCCCAGCCGAAGTGCCTTCTCAATCACCCGCATGGTCACGGGTGGCAACCGATAAACACTCTGCTGGTACAATTCCTCTGCTTCTGCCCATCGCACCTCAACCGCGTCGCTGGCACAGCAAAGTGTGCCGCCGGCGACACGGCATACAAAATCGATCAGGACATAGTGATAACGAATCCGCCCCGAGGTCTCTTCCTGCGTAATCCTGTCCAGGATCTCGACGATGCCGCCGGGGACGACGATCAGGCCGGTCTCTTCCAGCACCTCACGCGCTACGCCTTGCTGCAACGTCTCCCCCAGTTCCAGGGCGCCCCCGGGCAATGACCACTCGCCCTTAAGCGGCTCCTGGCCGCGACGTACCAGCAGTACCTTCGTACCGTCGATCACCACGGCGCCTACGCCAACGATTGGCGCCTCTGGATACTCTCGACGCACAGAAGTTGCTCCTGCTGAGGGCTCATGCCCTGCAAAGTCATCCTTTTTAGCTGGCAGAGGGAAGGTTTGTTACAGCCTGATTAATACTACTCTGGAAATTTGATGGGCTTGCCATATTCTTCAGCAAAAACTGTGCGCCCCATACTAAAACGGTCGCCGTAAAACTTGTCCGGGCCTTTCAAGTGGCCAATGCCCAGGAGCGCCACGACGGAGTAGCTCAGAGGAAGCTTGAGTACCTCGTGCACCTTATCCTCTTCAAAGCCCTCCATGGGCGCCGTGTCGTAACCCAGCACCTCGGCCATCAGCAACATATGGGTGAAAGCGAGCATGACATGGCGATTGAGCCACAAGGGTATGTTGGGATGGTTCGACAGATAGTTCGGAATGGTGGACTTCGCCTTCTCGGCGTAGCTTTCGGGCATGCCGCCCGAACGGCCCAGGCGCAACATTTCGTCCAAATCTCCGCTACGCCATCCATCGGCATCACCGCACGCCACGATCATGACCGAGGCCTCTTCCACTTTGGCCTGGTTGAAACTGGCTGCTCGCAGCTTTTTCTTCTGTTCCGGGCTGCGGACCACGACAAAGCGCCACGGCTGCAGATTGTAACCACTGGGGGCCTGCAACCCGGCCTGGATAATTTTCAATAGATCGGCATCCGGAATCGGGCTTTCATCAAAACTGGGCGATGCCCTTCTCTCGGCAATTGCCCGAGACAGTGTCTTCTCCTCGTTCGACATCAGTGGATCTCGCTCATCGCCAATTCATTACCGTAGGGACGTTGGCTAGGAGCTTCGGCGAAGACCCAGAGGCCGTGGAATCCATCGCGAAGCTCAGGGTGGGCGGCGAGCATAGCCTTCATCAGCTCCAGGTTCCGGGCCCGGGTGGCGACTGGATCACCGGCATCCGACGTGGTATAGCGCAGGACCAAGTCCAGGCCACCCAGGGAACCATCGGTATGCACGTCGCTCACGGAGTAGGCCTGATTGCCTGCCTTGACTTCCATGGGCTGGGCTCCGGGCAAGCCGTCGGGCCGGGCGCCGGCCGTCTCCTGGTTTAATTTATCCAGGTTCGCGCTGGTCATAAAATCAGCCGGAGTCGCCAGGTAGGCCGCAGTCGTGTAGTAGAAATACGCGTTCCATTTCTGCCCCTTCTGGCGATAGGCGCGCGCTTTGGTCCAATACCAGACGCTGTCATGTCCAGCCATCAGGAGTGGTTTCACAAACAAGCCGGCGAGCTGCCAATCTGTGCTCTTCTGCAGCAGGAAGGCCATCTGCTGAGGCTGCTTAACACCCGTGGCATGCACCAGCGTCAGGGCGTAGCGGCCCTGGGGAAGCTGGGGGATGGTGACGTCCACATGCACCGGCGAACCTGCGACCCCGCAGAAGAATACCGTGTCCTCGGTCGCCGCCTTCAAATCAGAAGCGTCCAGACCATACAGTGCGTCTATGGTGATGGTGGCGCCCGCGAGTAAGGGCGCCGTCTGCTCTATGGTGTTTGCGATGGGATCAAACTGGGCTTTCACCTTGGGGATGGTGAGTGCCTGCACTGCGGGAACGTTCCCGCTCTGCACGGCGGAGGCAAGGGTTCGCACGGCCTGCACCAGTACGGTGCGTTCGCTTTCGGGCATTTGTGCCTGGGTAGTGCACGACACCGCGAAAATCCGGCCTGGGGTCAGCAACATAACGAGAGTAATCACAAGTTCAAAGTATCTGCGGGACGGGAGCATGGAAGTTATACCGTTCGGTCGAATTTCCAGCGAGTTGAAGATTCGCTCTCTGGTGCGACCACTGCTAGTCTAGTACACAGAGGGTGGTGGGGGATGGCTCGAGCGATCACGACCGGCGGATGGACAATCCTGCTCCTGTCGACGTTATGCGGGTCGACCATGTACGCGCAGAATGGCCGCATTCGGGGCGCCGGCGCACAGGGCCCAGTTCCAGCGCCCACCGCCCAAGCGCCCACTGCCCAAGCGCCCGCCGCCCAAGCGCCCGCCACCCAAGTACCAGCTACACCCCAACCGGCAGCTCCGGAGCCAGCTCAGGTTGCACCGTCGATGCTGCAGCAGCCGGCGAAAGAAGCGCAGATCGTCTTCGCCAACGACAGTCTCTCGATTCGCGCCGACAATTCGAGCCTGGCAGCCATTCTGCACCAGATCGCCAGCAGCAGCGGGATGAAAGTCGAAGGGCTGGGTGGGGACGAGCGCGTTTTTGGCAGCTTCGGTCCCGGAGCACCACGCGATGTTCTGGCCAACCTGCTAGATGGAACTGCGTACAACCTGGTTCTACTCGGAGATCTGAACAACGGCGCGCCGCGAGAACTGATTCTCAGTCCCGCCACACGGGCTGGATCGACCGCTCCATCGCCTGCGCCTCAAGCCAATGCGGACGAGGCCAACAACGAACAGGAAACCGTGGACGTGCCACCATCGCAACCCGAGGTGCCGCCACCCCCACCCGGGACATCGCCGCAAACGCCACCAGGGGTAAGGACTCCACAGCAATTATTTGAGCAACTGCAGCGCATGCGCGCAGGCCAGCAGCAGCAACAACCTCCAGTGCAGCAAGGCTCACCGCAGCAGTAGGCAGCGTTCCTAACGCCATCCGCACAATCATCGAGGGGGAGGAAGAGGGGGAGGGAAATAACTACGAGACAAAAGCCGATGGATTCGAACCCAAGGTCAAATCCGTACCACCTGGGACTCGGCCTTCGCGCCATCCGCCGGAGACAGGCGCGCATGGAAACGCAAAACATCGAACAACGTCTTGCAACACATATAACCGAGCATCACGCCAAGCGCGAGAGCGGCAATCGCCGCACAAAACACCATCAACATACTGACATCGATTTCCATATTGGCCCTTCAATCTAGAGTTTTAGCTCACCCATTGTGCGTCGTTCGCGCACTCTCATTGCTGGTATTACCAGTGTGTCATTGTGACAGACCGCAGCGTTGCGTTGACCCTCGTTTCTATTGCCGAATAAGATACATGTAGTGTTACTCGTGCCACTCGCTCCGTGTAGCCCTGAGCCTTCATGCCCATTACTCATATCACCGTGCGGGGAGCGCGTCAGCACAATCTCCGCGATATCAATATCCGAATTCCGCGTAACACGCTTACCGTGGTCACCGGCCTCTCGGGATCAGGCAAGTCTTCGCTGGCGTTCGACACTATCTATGCCGAAGGCCAACGACGCTACGTGGAAACACTTTCTGCGTACGCTCGCCAGTTCCTTGACCAGATTGAGCGTCCCGATGTCGATTCCATCGAAGGCCTCAGTCCTGCCATCTCTATCGAACAAAAGACCACCAGCCGCAGCCCCCGATCCACTGTTGGCACCATCACCGAAATCTATGACTACCTTCGTCTCCTCTACGCATCGATCGGTGTGCCTCACTGCCCTAAATGCGGCAAACCTATTTCGCGCCAATCTGCGGAACAAATCGTAGAGCGGATTCTTTCGCTCGCACCCGGAGAACGCGTCATCATCTATGCGCCGATCGTGCGTGGCCGCAAGGGAGAGTTCAAGGACCTGCTCGACGAACTGGATCAGCAGGGCTTTCGCGCCCGCATTGACGGCGAGATGCGAGATCTCGCCGACTCCATTCAACTCGAACGCCACAAGAAACACACCATTGAGGCCGTTATCGATCGCGTTGTTCTCAAACCGGGGGTTGAGAAGCGCCTCGAAACCTCGGTGGCCAAAGCTCTGCAGATGGCCAACGGTCTTGTCCTCACTGCGGTCGCCGGTGAAGAAGAGCAGCTTTATTCCTCTTCGATGGCGTGTCCGGACTGCGGACTCGACATCCCCAAGTTGGAGCCTCGAAGCTTTTCGTTCAATAGCACTTATGGCGCATGCCCCGAGTGTCATGGCCTGGGCAGCATTTATGACTTCGATGCAGCGAAGGTGATTACCGATTGGTCAAAGCCGCTGACGGATGGCGCGTTGGGCCCGGGCGGAGGATCGCAGTACCTGGGCCGCCTGCTGCAGTTGGCCGCCAAGCGATACAAGATCGATCTGACCAAGCCTTTCGAGGATCTCACCGAGAAACAACAGAAGCTGTTGCTCTATGGGCCTGGCCGTGAGGAGGCGCCGCGCACCGGGTTCCACGGCGTCCTAGCGTACCTGCGCGACTCGCTCGAAGAGTCCAAGTCAGAAAGCTATCGCGATTGGCTGATGAACTACATGTCGGCCACCATCTGCCCCGCTTGCGAGGGTAAGCGGCTACGGCCTGAGTCACTTGCGGTTAAAGTGGGCGCGTTGTCGATTGCCGATTTCACGGCGCTGCCACTGCGTAAGGCGCTGGATGCGGCACGCGCTATCGAGTTCTCCCGCCGTGAGGGGCTGATCGCCGAGCGGCTTCGCCGCGAGGTGGTGGAGCGGCTGGAATTTCTCAACTCTGTCGGCCTCAGCTACCTGGCGCTCGCCCGCAATGCCGCCACTCTCTCCGGCGGCGAAGGACAACGCATTCGGCTGGCTACGCAAATCGGTTCCCGACTGCGTGGAGTCCTGTATGTGCTCGATGAACCTTCGATCGGTCTGCACCAGCGCGACAACCAGCGACTGATCGAAGCCCTCAAATCACTGCGTGACCTCGGTAATACGGTCCTGGTGGTCGAACACGACGAAGAGACCATTCGCAATGCGGATTACGTCGTCGATCTTGGTCCGGGTGCGGGAAAACTGGGGGGACATGTGGTCGCCGCCGGAACTCCGCAGCAGATCATGGAGACCGACATTTCGCTCACCGGCCGCTATCTCTCCGGCGAATTGCAGACCATCAGCCGCGAGGCGCCGCGCCCGCTAAAGGGCAGCTGGATCACGGTCGAAGGCGCCAGCAGCCACAATCTAAAAAATCTGACCGCACAATTCCCTCTCAACGTAATGACGGTAGTAACGGGTGTTTCCGGTTCGGGCAAGAGCACCCTTGTCAACGACACTCTCTATCGCGCCCTGGCGCGGGAGCTCTACGGTTCGCGGGAATTACCGGGCCCGCACAAAACCATCCAGGGTTTTCAAAACATCGACAAAGCGGTGCGTATCGACCAGTCCCCTATTGGCCGCACGCCGCGCTCCAACCCGGCGACGTACACCGGGGTCTTCACCGCCATCCGGGATCTCTTCGCCCGCCTGCCGGAGTCACGGGAACGGGGCTACAAACCTGGCCGCTTTTCGTTTAACGTCTCCGGCGGCCGCTGCGAGGCGTGCCAGGGCGAGGGCCAGCGCCGTATCGAAATGAACTTCCTGCCTGATGTGTATGTGCTGTGCGAGGTGTGTAACGGCCGCCGTTACAATCAGGAAACCCTGGCAGTCAAGTTTAACGGCTACTCCATTGCCGACGTGCTGGAGCTGGCCATCGAGGACGCGCTTCCGGTGCTGATCGATATTCCCCAGGTGAGGCAGAAGTTGGAGACGCTGGTCGATGTAGGACTCGGCTATATCCATTTGGGCCAGGCCGCGACCACACTTTCCGGAGGCGAGGCCCAGCGGATGAAGCTGGCCCGGGAACTCTCTAAACGGCAAACCGGCAAGACGCTCTACCTGCTGGATGAACCCACCACCGGGCTGCACTTCGACGATGTCCGCCGGTTGCTGGAAGTGCTGCACCGCCTGGCGGATCTGGGCAACACGGTCATCATCATCGAACACAATCTCGATGTGATCCGCAGCGCGGACTGGATCCTCGACCTGGGGCCTGAAGGTGGTGAAGGCGGGGGCACGCTGGTGGCCAAGGGCACTCCCGCGGAGGTAGCTGCTACACTCGGCTCGTATACGGGGGAATTTCTCCGCCGTTATTTTCCCACGTACGAGTTGAAGCCCTTCGCGGCTACGGCCTCTGGAACCAATGGTAATCACGCCCCGCGCAGGCGTGCGGCCAAGTAGGAAATCCGCCCTTGTCGAACGATCTGGAGATCCTGTCCTCACCCGACGTACCGAATGGCTTGCCGCCGCCCAAGCCACCGGGCCGGATCCCCAACTTTGGTCACACGGTTCTGTTCTTCACCGTGGCCGTCATCGTTCTATTGCTCACGAGTGTTTCCGTTTTCGCCCTCGCCATGGGCTTGCATCTGCTAGGTACGGAGCCGCCGGAACAGCTACTGCGCGAGCCACGCCTGCTTATCCCCGCGATGGCCGGCGGTTACCTCATCGCCGGGATCATCGTCTGGGCGATTTTTACTTACCTGTGGCAACAACCGTTCGCCCAGGCTTTGCATTGGAACTTCAGCGCGGTTCGGCGTCGCTGGGCTAGCTTGCTGGCCGGCGGAGTTCTGCTGAGCGTAGTCGTGCAGTTCCTGTCGAACTTCCTTCCCATTCCCAAGACATTGCCGATCGACGACTTCTTTCGCACCCCGAGTGACGTGTGGATGGTCGCCCTCTTTGGCACCTTCGTGGCTCCGGTTTTTGAAGAGCTGGCCTTTCGCGGCTTCCTCCTGCCCTCGATAGCCTCGACCTGGGACTGGCTGCGTGGCGAACAGCGCGGACTGCCTGACGGTGCGAGGGTGGACGAAGACCCGCGCTGGAGCATCCAGGCCCTGGTTATTTCCTGCGCGCTCACCAGCATCGCATTTGCGTTAGTACACGCCGATCAGCTGGCGCACGCCTGGGCTCCGTTGGCAGTCCTGTTTGCCGTAAGCCTGGTGCTCTGCGGGGTGCGCCTGTGGACCCAGTCTCTGGCGGCCAGCACGCTCATTCACGCCACCTATAACGGAACTATCTTTACGATCCTTTTTTTCGTCACCGGCGGCTTTCGCCATCTGGATAAAATCAGATAATGACCCTCGCCCATCGAGAAGCACTCCTCAAGATGCTGGCCCGCATCTCTTTTCGCCTGGGCGACTTCAAACTTTCTTCCGGAGCCTCCAGCGACTACTACATCGATTGCCGAACGACTACCCTTACGGGCGAGGGTGGACGCCTGACAGGCCTGGCTGTGCTGGATCTTATTCGCCAGCATGAGTTGCGGCCGCGAGCAGTGGGCGGTCTTACGCTCGGCGCTGACCCCATTGTGTGCAATGTGGCTGCGGCCAGTGCGTGGCACGCTCTGGAAGCTCCGGGCTCGCCGGTCCTGGATGGTTTTCTGGTGCGAAAAGCAGAAAAGACTCACGGCACAGGACGGCGCATTGAGGGCTTTCAGCAGACGGACGCACCGGTGGTAGTGGTTGACGACGTCTGCACCACCGGCGCTTCGACGGTGACGGCCATCGAAGCTGCGCGTGAGGCTGGGATGCGTGTGATCGGCGTAATTTGCCTGGTGGAACGTGAGGAGGCGAAGGGAAGGCCTGCGGTCGAGGCCGCGGCGCAGGGGGCGCCGTTTTTTCGGCTCTTCAGCGCCAACGATGTACGCGCTGAGCACGTACGCCATTTAGCTATGTAAAAAACCCGCGCTCAATCAGGCTGCGGAAAAACGCTCTCTGTACGTACGGCACGGCTTCAGCCGTGCCGTACAAGAATCGAAAAGATGAGGGCTAAAGAGGGTGTGTGAGAACTTCTTCCAAACTCAGCCTGCCCCGGCCTGCCGTGGGTCCCGAAGGGACGGCTGAACTTCAGAGAGTGTGTCGGAGAAAAGTCATGCCAATCGGGCTAGAGTCGGGGACATGCAGGGAGATCCAGGCTCGCGGTGCCGACCTTTGGCTCGGGTTACAGACATTGGATTTCCGTTCTGCCGCGGGTTAGCCGGAAGGCAGTCAA
>DASRRN010000635.1:0-27504 GCA_035695685.1 Acidobacteriaceae bacterium
GCGACGACCGCCAAACCATCCTAGTGTGCTATCGCCGAAAAGCAAACTCTGGCGATGCTTAATTCCTGGGTCCGGGGCGGCTTCTTTTTATGGTGCTAGTAACAAGCGGCATGGCGGATGCGGGATCCTGATGGGCGGCTGGGGAAAAAGTCGGATCGGGAAGGAAAGCATGCCCACGATCATTACATTGCGTTTGCGCCGGGGATAAATCCCCGGCCTACCCGAAAACCGAGTTTTTCCGCACCCTGTTCACCCATGCTCACGCCGCCCGTCAATCAACGCCCGTCAATCAAGGCGATACGGTCGAAGGCCATAAATAAGGGGTTACGAGGATAGAGCGAGGGCAAGGGGGGGACAACGCGGCGCAAACGCACCCACTTGAGGAGCTGATGTGATGGGGGATAGAACCTAGAAGGTGTAAAGCACGTAGCCGGCAAGCAGAGCGAAAACGGTCATAACCAGGATTGCTTCCAGCTTCTCGTAATTCGAACCGGCACCGCTGAAGTGGTAGCGTGCAGGTTTCTTGGGGTCGTATTGGATCGACAAGTGCTCGCCGACAGAGTACGGCGCGATATGCGGCGTGCCATGATGACAGAATTCCCCATGATTCACTTGTCCGTGACCGCCCGTTTGATAGGTGAACTTGACTTGGTAATGGCCCGCGAAGCCCCCCAAGTGGTCGTGGAGTCGCACCCAGTCAACGGAATCCACAGTGGCGTCGGTAGTGGGCCAGGAATGGGAAGGAGTGAGCTTCCAAAGCAGATTAGCCATAACGTTCTCTTTCGATAGGAGCATCTTTTAGCCATAGGGGTTGGCTGAAAGATAATCTGCGTGCAGTATGTCACGTTTGGGGGATGTTGGAAAGAGGGAAATTGTGCCATGGGTCACCAAATTTGCCACCCTTTTGGGCATCGCGATTTGCCGGTTGTCTAAGCCAAACAGCGGCTGAGATGCTATGCTGGCGAGTTTGCTATGGCCGGCCCAAACCAAGACCAACCCGTTACCCCGTTCGCGGCTGAGCCGTTGTTCTCCAACGCCCTCGCCTCCACACTTGATCCACAGACCCGCAAGAACCGCACCAATATTGCTGGAATGGAAGCGCTTCTGCTGGCTCTCAGGCAGCAGGAGGACTCCATCCGCCAAGGCGGGGGCGCGAAGGCAATCGATGCTCAGCATGGAAAGAAGCGGTTGACGGCCAGAGAGCGGCTGGCCTTGTTACTTGATCCCGGGGAAGAGTTTCTGGAACTGGGACTGTTTGCCGCCTTTGGCATGTACGAGGAGTGGGGTGGTGCAGCCGCCGCAGGGGTAGTGGCTGGTTTAGGTTGGGTCGCGGGGCGGCTGGCGATGGTGATTGCGAATGACGCTACCGTGAAAGCCGGTGCGTTCTTCCCCATGACTGCCAAGAAGGTATTGCGGGCCCAGACGATAGCCATGGAGAACCGGATTCCCACTATCTATCTGGTTGATTCTTCAGGCGTGTTCCTGCCCTTGCAAGAGGATGTATTTCCCGACCAGGACGATTTTGGACGAATTTTCCGCAACAACGCCGTGATGAGCGCCAAGGGTATCCCCCAGATTACAGCCATCATGGGCATGTGCGTGGCCGGCGGCGCTTATCTTCCGGTCATGACCGACCACGTTTTGATGACGGAGGGCAGCGGGCTTTTTCTGGCTGGACCGGCACTGGTGCAAGCGGCAATCGGCCAGAAATATTCAGCCGAGGAGCT
Source organism: Acidobacteriaceae bacterium (assembly GCA_035695685.1). Taxonomy (GTDB): domain Bacteria; phylum Acidobacteriota; class Terriglobia; order Terriglobales; family Acidobacteriaceae; genus PALSA-350. Next base: position 1,728 of record DASRRN010000635.1, read on the forward strand.
GGGTGGCGCCACCATGCACGCCGAAATTTCGGGCACCGTGGATTTCAAGGAGCCCAATGACCATCTGTGCCTGGCGCGGCTTCGCTCCCTGGTCTCGAGGCTGGGTCATGGGCCACTGGCGCCGTTTGACCGGGCGGCCTTCGATCCGCATGGGGACGCGCCCAAATTTGCGCCCCAGGACCTTTATGCCTTGCTTGACCCGGACCCAGCAAAGGGAGCGGGCAACAGCTACGACATACACGAGGTCATCGCGCGGATTCTCGATCGGTCGCAATTCGACGAATACAAGCCGGATTACGGGAAGACCGTGGTTTGCGGTTACGGGCGGATTGGCGGCGTTGCGGTCGGGATCGTTGCCAACCAGAAGACACATCAGACGCATACCAGCCAGACCGGGGAAAAAAGGGTAGAGTTCGGGGGCGTGATCTATGCCGAGAGTGCCGAGAAGGCGGCGCGCTTCATCATGGACTGCAATCAAACCCTGATTCCTCTGATCTTTCTTCATGACGTCAACGGCTTCATGGTGGGTCGGGATGCGGAGTGGAGTGGCATCATCCGTGCTGGTGCGCAGATGGTTTCGGCCGTGGCCAACTCCACGGTACCCAAAATCACGGTAATCCTGGGCGGTTCATTCGGCGCCGGCCACTACGCAATGTGCGGAAAAGCATATGACCCACGATTTCTCTTTGCCTGGCCGACTGCCCGTTACGCTGTGATGAGCGGAGCTTCCGCTGCCAGCACGCTGGTGGAGATAAAAATCCGCCAGTTGGAACGTGGTGGAAAGCAACTAAGCGAAGAGGAAAAAAGCCAGGTCTTAGACTCCATCAAGTCCAGCTACGATGAGCAAACAGATTGCCGTTACGCGGCCGCCCGGCTGTGGGTGGATGCAATCATCGATCCGGCGAAGACGCGGGATGTCCTCTTGACGGCGCTCAAAGCAGCAGCCCTTAATCCAGAGGTTGAGAAGTTCAATCCAGGTGTCATTCAAACTTAGTTTTTTCAGGTACAACGTTTCAAACTAACTCGCGAAGGGTGCCCCAGGTCTCGCCGGGCGAGACCTGGGATCCTCCTAGCAAAGGCCAGTCGAGCCGGCCTGTGATGTGCTTCCCAAGAATTCAGAATGAAGCCATTGGCGAACGTCTGCCGTGTATTCTGCTTGAAATCATGAAAAGGGTCATTACGGCAGCCGTCCTCATCCCTTTGGTCTTGCTGCTTCTGCTCAAGGGATCCTTTCTAGTGCTTGTGGCCGCAACCGCCCTGGTCGCCGAACTTGCCACGTGGGAATACCTCTCTATCGCCGCCGTTCAAGGATTTCGACGCAGTTTGGTTATGGTCTCCATCGCGGTCCTCTTCGCCGCAACCTTCGGCAGTCCGACCCTCATCTTGCCGGCGATCGGCCTTTGCAGTCTTCTCCTCATCATTGTTTGCTGCTTTCGTTCACCGCTCGAGCGCGTTCTGGCTGATTCCGCGTTTTCACTTTTCGCACTCTTCTACATCGGTTTAAGCCTGGCCACATTGCCGCTCCTCTGGATACAACCCGACGGTCCCTCGCTCCTGATCTTCCTGTTTTGCATCGTTTGGACCGGCGATATTGCCGCCATGTATGTCGGTCGCAGTTTTGGCCGCCGCAAGCTGGCGCCGCAGATCAGTCCAAACAAGAGCTGGGAGGGAAGCGCTGCATCGGTCGCCGGGAGTCTCCTCATTGCCGCCACTCTGGTCGCGTTAGCTCGGGAGTTGGAGAGCAGGTCTATCTTCGCCCTCCATTTTGACGGCCCCCTGGTTCGCTGGCTGGGGCTGGCGATCGTGTTGAATCTCTTCGCCCAGGTGGGCGATCTAGTCGAGTCTGCGATCAAACGCGGAGCGGGAGTGAAAGATTCGGGCGCCATGCTTCCGGGCCATGGAGGCATCCTCGATCGCATTGATGCGCTGCTGCTGGCCGCGCCCGCCCTGTGGTACGCTCAGTGGATTCAACAGTTTTTTAGAGCAGGCTAGCTTGCGTTGAAGCACATTTGCATCCTCGGTTCTACCGGTTCCATCGGAACCAGCACCCTCTCCATCATTGAGCGTTATCCGGAACGATTCGCTGTTGCCTCGCTCGCCGCAGGCCGCAATTTGGATTTGGCGTTCGCCCAATGCCAACGATGGCGCCCTCTGGTCGTCTCCGTGGCCAATCAAGAATTGGCTGACGATTTGGCAGCACGGCTCAAGGCTGCGGGCATCACCACAACCGAGGTGGTGTACGGCAGCGCGGGAACGGTGCGTGCCGCCACTCTACCCCAGGTGGATTTCGTGGTCTCGGCGATCGTCGGCCTGGCCGGCCTCGAAGCTACTTATGCCGCAGTGGCTGCAGGGAAGCCGGTTGGCTTGGCCAACAAGGAGGCCATGGTTGCCGCCGGAGAGATCCTGACCCAGCTGGCACGCCAGGGTAAAGTGCCCCTGCTGCCGATCGATTCTGAACACAACGCCATCCACCAGTGCCTCCGGGGAGGGGAGGCTCAGGAAGTGCGCCGCATCTGGCTGACCGCATCCGGCGGTCCCTTCCGCCAGCTTCCCATGGACCAATTTCAGTTCGTCACCGTGGAACAGGCGCTGCGCCACCCTACCTGGGTCATGGGCCGGCGGGTCACCATTGATTCCGCCACTCTGCTCAACAAGGGGCTCGAAATCATCGAAGCCTGCCGTCTGTTCGACCTGCCGCCGTCCGCGGTTCGGGTGACCGTCCACCCTCAATCGGCCGTGCATTCGCTGGTGGAGTTCGTCGACGGCAGTATCCTGGCGCAGATCTCGGTGACCGACATGCGGCTGCCCATTCTGTACGCGATGAGCTTTCCCGAACGAGTTCCCAGTGAATTGACCTTTGACATGGCGTCTTTGGGCCAATTGAGCTTCGAACCTCCCGATTTTGGCAGATTTCCCTGTCTCCGCCTGGCCTACCAAGCCGCCGAAGCCGGTGGCGCCGCCTGCATCGCGCTCAACGCGGCGGATGAAGTCGCCGTAGGGGCATTCCTCGAAGGCACCATTCCCTTTACCAGCATCCCGCGTACAATTGAGACAGTTCTTGAGGTTACGCCGCCGAGGCATCCTGAGACCATCCAGGAAGTGTTGCAGTTGGATCAGGAAGCACGGCGGGTGGCCCACAACGTGGTATCAGGTTTTTCGCCGGTTCTCCGTTGAAGTATTCCACTGCGTGCGGTTTGGGCCAGAGAGTCGCCTTGCTCACCGCAGACGGTTCATTCCAGTCAATACTCCGGTAGTTCGGTGCTCAGCAGACTGGATCCGGCAGAGAGGCAAATGAGCGGATTGCTATGTCCTTTTTCTTAACCAGCACAGTTTCGATGCTTGTTGTGCTCGGCATCATGGTACTGGTGCATGAGTTTGGCCACTTCGCCGTCGCGAAATTGTGCGGCGTGCGGGTCGAAGTTTTCTCCGTAGGCTTTGGCAAGCGTCTGTTTGGCTTTCGCCGCGGTGACACTGATTACCGGCTCAGCCTGCTGCCACTCGGCGGGTACGTCAAAATGTCGGGGGAAACTCCAGGCGAAGAGTCGACCGGGGACCCGGCGGAGTTTAATGCCCACCCCCGCTGGCAGCGTATTCTCATCGGCCTGGCTGGTCCAGTGTCGAACTTTCTGCTCGCGCTGGCGCTCATGACTGGCTTCTACATGATGCACAACGCGGTGGAGGCCTTTCGCTCGCAGGCGGCCTACATCGATTTCGTTTCTGATCACACCGCTGCATCCAACGCAGGACTCAAGGCGGGCGACCTCATTACCCGCTTCGATAACGTCAAGAACCCTACCTGGGAGCAGGTGTCGATCCGTGCCGCCATGAATGTGGGTCAAACCACTCCGGTTGATGTGAAGCGGGATGGGCAGATCGTCAGCACCCAGTTGATGGTCCCGAGCCCTCACGGGGGTGACGACTTTGACTTCGACACCGTCGGGTTTGTGCCTCGGATGCAGGACGACCCTATCCGCGTTCGCCAGATCGAAGCCGGTATGCCGGCAGCTAAGGCCGGCCTGCAGCCTGGCGACCAAATTCTCTCCGTCGATGGACTGACGCTCCACTCCGTCGATGCCATGCTTGCCTTTCTGCAGCAGGACAACGGCCGGCCTATCCAGTTGACCGCACTGCGCGACGGCCATACTTTCCAGGTTACCTTGCAGCCCATCATGGCGGACGAACCCAATGGGCACCGACTCTACCGCATTGGCTTTGCTCCCAACCTGCCACCCTTCAAGATCCAGCAGCTTCCGCTCCCTGCGGCCTTGAAGCAGTCGGTTCATTTCAACCTGCGCTATTCCGGCCTGATCATTGAAGTGCTTCAGCGCATGGTCACTCGCCGCTTCGCCGTGCAGGACCTGAGTGGACCGATTGGAATTGCGCGGGAAACCGGGCTTGCCGTCCAGCAGCCAGGGTGGCAGCCGATGATCGGCCTCATGTCGATCATCAGTCTGAATCTGGGGATCTTCAATCTTCTGCCCATTCCGATTCTGGATGGCGGGGTGATTGTTCTGCTGCTGATTGAAGGGGTCATGCGTCGCGATCTGAATCAGGAATTCAAGGAGCGGATCTACCAGGCCGCTTTCGTTGTGCTGCTGATCTTCGCCGTGTTTGTCATGTTCAATGACATCTCCAAGCTTCAGGTCTTCAGCAAGCTCAAGCCCTAGTTTTGGGCGGAATATAGATGACGAACTGCCCCGAAACCGTGTTCTGGCAATTCTCAGCCGTCCCTGCGGGATTGTTTCATGTGGATTCCAGCGTACCCAGGACTGCGTCCCATAAGCGTTAACTTGTTTGGGATGTTTTTCTTCAAAACTCCCACAAAATCGTCATCCTGAGAGCCTGTGACTTTTTCGATTTTTTCGTGTTTTTTGCACCCGACCAGATGTTTTTCAGTCCCTCCAGAAAGGCGTCATCCTCAGAGCTAGTCCCCTCCAGAAAGGCGTCATCCTGAGAGCTTGTGACTTTTTCGATCCTCGTCTTTCTGCACACCTAACCAGATGTTTTTCGACCCCTCCGCAAAGCCGTCATCCTGAGCGAAGCGCCTCGCGGATCTATCACATAACGGAAGCTTATGGCGCGGAGTCGAAGAGCCTGTCCCGAGCGTAGCCGAGGGAACCTCGGCGATGCTTGTTGGCAGATGCTCTTCGGAGCTTTCCGGCCACAAACTACAAGGGAAATTGAAAAAGGTCACAGACTCTGAGCGAAGCGCCTCGCAGATCTATCGCAAACAGAGGGTTTTATGGCGCGGAGTGAAGGACCCCGAGGGTGCTCCTCTTACCCATGCTGTTCGGGCCTTTTCAACCACCGAAGCCCGAGAACCGAATCTTGCTGGGGTACGCGCTTGATGGTCACGGGTACGTCTTTTCATGCACTGTAATCATCTTCCACCCCCAGGTCTGTGCAAGGTCTTTGAACCAGATGTGGGCTTCGGTGGTTGAAATATCCGAACGGCATAGGTAAGAGGAGCATCGCCGAGGTCCTTCGACTCCGCGCCATAAAACCCTCTGTTTGCGATAGATCCGCGAGACGCTTCGCTCAGGATGACGGCTTTGCGGAGGGGTCGAAAAGCATCTGGTTAAGTGTGCAAAAAGACGAGGATCAAAAAAGGTCACAACCTCTCAGGATGACGATTTTGTGGGAGTTTGAAGAAAAACATCCCAAACAAGTTAGCGCTTATGGGACTGCGTCCTGGGCAAGTATCAGTCGTCCCTCCGGGACTCACATAGACTCTTGTCTCAGAAATTTCGGCCCTTCGAGACCATGTTCGCTGGCCCCACGACAGTGTTACGGTTTCTTCTCCGTGCCCGGAATAACTCAGAAAACAGCGTCCGCTACACTGAACTTCACCCATGCCAGTTTCCCAGACACGAATCCGCGTGCGCTATGCCGAAACCGACCAGATGGGAGTCGTCTACTACGCCAACTTCTTCATCTGGTTTGAGCTCGGGCGGGTCGAGCTTTTGCGTCAGCTCGGCTTTCAGTACAAACAAATGGAGATCGACGACGGTTGCCACATTCCGGTCGTCGAAGCCAATTGCCGATATAAATCCCCAGCCCGTTACGACGACGAGCTGCTGCTCGAGACCAGGGTGCTCGCATTGCGCCGTTCGGTGATCAAGTTCGGCTATCGACTACTACGCCCGGAAGCCGAAGCCTCCAAGCTGCTCGCAGAAGGGGAGACGACCCACGTTACCGTCGACCGGAGAATGCACAAGGTGCCTCTGCCGAGAAAGTATGCGGCCGTTCTAGAGCAATTCCTTGTCTGACCGTTGGCTCTCCTCCTCGCGAACCCTGTCCCTGCTCTTTCCCGCCGGGTGCCTGTGCTTTGCCGTCCTGCTTGGCCTGCCAGGCGCCGTCTACGCACCAGACGCCGGGTACTATCGACTGCTGGCACTGGGCCAGCGGGCCGCCGTACCAGCGCCTTTTTCTGCACGCATACTGGGGCCGGCCATTGCCGGCTTCCTGGGCCGCTGGACTGGCGTTGGCGTCGACACCGGCTTTCTATTGCTGGGTATCGTCTGCCTGGTCGCCTTGCTCGCCCTGATCGCGGGGCTGCTGTGGTCATGGCGGGCTCCCGTTGCGATGTTTGCTGCCATTTTCCTGATGCCCTTTTGGGTGGATATTTTTCACGATTACTATCTGCCCGACCTGCTTCACGCAGCCATCCTCGCCGGCATCTTGGTATGCCTCCGCTTCGGCCACACGCGAACGGCTTTGCTGTTGCTCCTTCCCGCTTATCTGGCGCGCGAGTCCACAGCTTTGGTGGCGCTTTGCCTGATTTTTGCTGGTTGGCGACGCATTCGGCTCTCCTCCGCCGTGGTTGGCGTTCTGGCGATTTTGTGCGCGGGCCTGGTCAGCCGGCACTACGGACAGGGAGGTCCCGCCAGCGTCCACGGCATGACCGGCGGGGCCTACATCCTGGGCAAACTCGTCTGGAGTTTCTTCAAGAATGTTCTCGGCCTCCCGCTTTGGAGCAATACGCTGCCAGAGTGCAACCCCATTTGGGTGAAGGCGCTGCCTCCGGGATTTCATCTCGGAGCCATTCGCCAGGTCGGACTTTGCCAACCGAACGTCTGGGGGCCTGCGCGCCTTCTCCTCGCCTGGTTCGGGATCTTTGGAATCGGACCCGCGCTCGCTCTTGTTCTGTGGCGGAAGATGGTTTCGCCTGACTCCCCGGCGAACGATCGTCCCTTGGGAGAGGAGATCGTTTTGCGCTTCTGCATGCTCTACGGAGTGATCAGCATTCTGATGACCCCCCTGCTCGGCGCCAGTGCGGACCGCCTGGTTGAGTACGGTTGGCCTTTCTACTTTGTCGTGCTGCCCAGGTTCGTTTCCGCCGTCTACCACCTCAGTGGTATGCGTACGGCTGTGATGCTTCTGCTTCATTTGCTCACCTGCTGGTTGGCGTGGCTTGGCTTCAGGCAGCAAATCCCCAGTTTCCTGTTCACCGGGCTGGCCGTGGTGGCTTTAAATGGAGTAAGTTACGCCCTTATCCGGCGATTTGAGCCGGTCCGGCTCATAAACCCAATACGGTAAGTTACTTTTTTATCCACATTGTGGATAACCTGTGGATTAGGTCCCTCAGAAGATCCGCCACTGTGATGATTGGGGTCTGTCTTCAGTACAAAGTACTCATAAGTGTTACAAATAAGGCCGAACCAATTTATGGCGATGATTGCCGTTATTTCAAGTGAAACTAATACGACGACGAATAAGAAATATTTGAACTGAATATGGTTACAGGGCTTTGTTTGGCGGACTGTAAAACGCCGGCTGTGTTCTCCGGCAGGGGGTAGAGTGGAGCAGATCATAAGGTAAGATGCCCCTGCGCAGAAATAGGCGCTCACATCTGTAACGGTGATGGTCCGTTGAAAAACGAATCGTTGCTTAATTACTACGGAACAGGAGCTAGAAGCGCTCCCTCAGTGGCTAAACAGGCTGCGTAAAAATGAACAGTTTCTGCGTGAAACGAAATAAAGAACGTACCCCCAGGGCCTAAAGGCGCGAGATGATTTTGCTGGGTTTATGTGCGGGCGAAGAGTCTGCATGAGAACCCAATTCCAAAGTCACCGCGCTCGTGCTTTGTATCAGGGCACGGCTTCAGCCGTGCCGCAAGGCGTGAACAAATGAGGGCTTTAGCCCCTGAGGTACGTTTTTGGTTCTGAAGGGTAGGGGCTTCAGAGGGTGTGTGAAAACGGGAAGAGAAACAGCAGGTCCCTCCACTTCGCTACCCCGGATTTCCTGTGGACGTTGGTGGCGTTGGCTGATCTCATGCGCCTTTCCTTAAAAAGAAAGGCGCACATGCGGCTTTGTCCAGTGCTGCGTGGCAGGAAATCCGGGTACGCTCCGGTCGGGATGACACTTCTGTCGGACTGTTGAGATCCATTTCTCTGGCCGTTTTTTGGGAATTCTCCTTGCAAAAAATGTGTCATCCCGACCGGAGCGGTCAATGGGCCTGCGGCCCACCCAAGGTGATGAAAAGCACTCTCTGTCCAGCAACCGCTTTCCATGGAAGCTTCGCCCTCCCCTTTGTCATCTCGACCGAAGCGAAGCGAAGCGGAGAGATCTCTGTGTTGACGACCTCTCTTGGGAATGTTTTTCGACAGAGCGTATCGCGTAGGCTCAGTATGCAGGGAGGCCGCGGGGCTTCACTCGATCGCGGATGAACGCGACGGTGCTATCGAGGCTGGTGCCGGGACCGAAGACTTCCGCCACTCCCTGCGCCTTCAGATCAGCGACGTCATGGACAGGTATGGTCCCCCCCAACACCACCAGAATATCGGTGGCGCCCCGCTCCTTGAGCAGCGTCAGGACCCGGGGAACAATCACGTTGTGCGCGCCGGAGAGAATGCTCAGGCCGATACAGTCGACGTCTTCCTGGAGAGCGGCATTCACGATCATCTCCGGCGTTTGTCGCAGACCGGTGTAGATCACTTCCATGCCGGCATCGCGCAAGGCCCTGGCGATGACCTTGGCCCCTCGGTCATGACCGTCCAGGCCCGGCTTGGCAACCAGCACGCGTATCGGAACAGTGGTTGGATTTTCCTTCTCAGGCATGGCAGTTACTTGTCGCGCGCGACGACGAAATCGGGCATCCAGAGGAGAGCCCGCTTGTAGTCGGACTCGGGCAACCCGGCGATGGCGGCTCGGGCTACTTCTGCATATTGAAAGGCGGAATTGAGAGCATACTGAACCGACCCGTGCCGATCGAGGATTTTTAATACGTCCTGGTGGCTGGTCCGCTCGAAGCTGAGGTCTTCGAGTACCATGCGCATCGCCTCGCGTTCGTGGGCGGTTCCGTGCTCCAACGCGTGGATAACGGCCAGGGTGGCTTTGCCCTCACGCAGATCACTGGCCACTGGCTTGCCCAGCACTTGTTCGGTGGCAGTCAGGTCCAGCACGTCGTCTACGATTTGAAACGCGATACCCAGGTTGCGGCCATATTCCCCCATCTGCTCTTCCATCTCTTCGGAGGCTCCGGCCAAAACCGCGCCCAGGCGCATGGAGACGTCGAACAAGCATGCTGTCTTGCGGTAGATCAGATCGTAGTATTCGGCTTCGCCCACCATCCTGCCCAGCTTTTCCATCTGGACGAATTCGCCCTCGACCATCTGCTGGGTCAGACCTATCAGCAGGTCGAGCACCTTGAAGTTGCGCTCTACGAGGGCGATGTGAAAGGCCTGCATGTATAGCCAATCGCCGGCCAGAACACATTTTGAGTTGCCCCACGTGGTGTTGGCGGACGGCCTGCCCCGACGGGTGTCGGCTCCATCGATAATGTCGTCGTGCACCAGGGTTGCGGTATGCACCATCTCTACGACGGCGCCCAGCCGCACCATGCCGTGACCGCGGTAGCCCAGCGATTTTGCCGCCAGCAACAGCAGGGAAGGCCGGATCCGCTTGCCCCCGCCCTCGCGCAGGTGGTCGGCGATGTCGGTGATGGCCCCCACACTGGAAACGGCGTCGCGCACCAGCTCGTTCTCGATGGCGCTCAAGTCGTCGCGTAAAAGATCGAAGACTTCTTTTGCCGTCGCTATCGCTTGTGTGCTCACTCACTCTCCAGGTGCTGGTGAAATCGCCTAGTTCGACCGGTAATTGGTGAACTGCATATGGATACCGAAGTCATGGCCCTTGAGCAGTGCAATCGTCTCCTGTAGGGTATCGCGATCTTTGCCCGTTATGCGGACGGTATCACCCTGGATGGATGCCTGGACCTTTTTCTTGGACTCCTTGATCAGCTTGACAATCTCCTTGGCCTTCTCTCCGGGGATACCCTGCTGCAGGGTTATCTTCTGGCGCACGCTGGAACCCGCGGCCGGCTCGATCTTGCCATAATCAAGCGATTTCAGCGACACACCACGCTTGACGAACTTTTGCTGCAGAATCTCCGTGACCGCCTTGAGTTTGTATTCGTCCGACGAGGCCAACTCAATGGTTTCGTCGCCCTCGAGCAGCTTAATTTCGGAGTGCGAATCCTTGAGATCGAAGCGTGTCCGTACCTCTTTGATGGCCTGATCCATCGCATTGCGCACTTCCTGCACATCCACCTTGCTTACCACATCGAACGAGTTGTCTGCAGCCATTGCTGTTGCCTCCTCGATTATGAGCGCAAACGCTGTTGCCTACGCTGGACTTACGACTCCGCATCCGGCGCTACACCAAAAAAACGGAAGAAGTTGTTGGCGGTGCTGGAAGCGACCTGCTCCTCCGTAACGCCGCACACTTCCGCCAGTTTGACCGCCACCCGGCCCACCCATGCCGGCTCATTGCGCTTGCCGCGATGAGGCAGCGGGGCAAGAAATGGGGCATCCGTCTCAATCAGCATCCGATCGAGTGGCACTTTGACGGCCACCTGGCGAATGCTTTCCGCCCGGGGAAAGGTCACGTTGCCGGCGAAGGAGATCAGGAATCCACACTCCATTGCCCGCCTGGCGTGCTCCCAATCGCCGGTAAAACAGTGCAGGATGCCGCCCAAGTTAGTTCCCGCCCAGTTGGTCTCGATCATCGTCAGGGTGTCGTCCCATGCGTTGGTGCTGCCCTCGGAAGGCCGGCAATGAATGATGATTGGCCGGTGCCGTGCTGCTGCAATTTCCATCTGCTGGGCGAAAACCTGTTTCTGTTGCTCCCGGGGCGAGTGGTCATAATAATAATCGAGACCGATCTCGCCTACGGCAAGCACATCCGGGCCGGCAAGCAAATTGTCTAGTTTTTGAAGAGCCGCCTGGTCGGCGAGCTGGGCCTCATGGGGGTGGATGCCTGCCGTGGCAAGGATGCGGGGTATCCCTGGCTTACCGGCGTACCTATGGCTCAACTCCAATGCCTGTTGCATGGTGTCCGGTCCGTCCCCGATGCCGATGGACAGAACGGTACGCACACCCTGTTGCCAGGCCCGCTCGAGTAGCTCATCCCGGTCGGCATCATACCGCGGGCTGTCCAGATGTGCGTGTGAGTCGACCAGTAACTACTCCTTTTATTTGAGCCGCGCGCCGATTTCGACATCTTCCAGAAACCCGGCCAGGACAGGCTTGCCTTTTTCTCCAACCGAGGCGGCTACGATCATTCCATTCGACACCAGCCCGCGCAACTTCCGCGGTTGGAGGTTGGCGACAATCACCACCTTGCGCCCGATGAGCTTATCCGGCTCATAGGCCCCGGCGATTCCGGCCACGATCTGCCGCACTTCATCCCCCAAGTTGACTTCGAGCCGTAGCAGCCGGTCGGCACCCTTGACAGGCTCAGCTACTTGTACTTGCCCCACGCGCAGCTCAACCTTAGCAAAATCATCGATGGTGATGGTGGCCGGCCGGGCGGTGGGCTCCGGCGCCACTGAGGAGGCGCCCAGGGAAGCTGCCGAGGTAAACGCCGCCGGCGCTTTAGCGGCGATCGCCCCCGTCGCCTGCGACACCGCGACGGCTGCGGACTGGTCCGCAGGAGTGGGTTGCGGCGCTGAGGCCGGGGCCGCAGGCGCACCCGTCATCACCGCGGCCTCTGACGTAGCGGCCGGTTCTGCTTCCACCCGGTTCCCGTTGTTATTGCTCTCCAGTTCATGCATGCGTTTGACTGTATCCTTTTCTGCCCGAGGAAATGTAGGCCCTGATGGGCCGAGTTTGGTTCCGGGTTTCAGTTGCCCCCAGCACACATTCTTGAGATCTGCCCGGGCGATATCACCCAACCCAAGCTGCGCCCATATCTTCGTGGTGGCGTCAGGGAGCACAGGATAGGCCAGAGCGGTAATGATACGAAGCGCTTCGGCGCAAGTGTAGAGAATGGATGCTCTGCGGGCAGGCGCGTCCTCCGCGGCTCCCAGCTTCCAGGGAGCTTTCTCTGTGATGTATCCATCGACCACCGCGACCAGGGCCCACAGAGACTCAAGCGCGTGAGAAAAATTCAGGGCTTCAAAGTGCTCTGCAAACTCCCGTTCCGCTGTCTCCGCGGCCGCCACGACCCTTGGGTCGGAGTCTCCGGCCGGCACCACGCCGCCGAAATACTGCGTGATCATAGCCAGGACGCGGCTCGTCAGGTTGCCGTATCCGTTAGCCAGGTCGGCGTTGTAGCGTTGCACCAGGGCGTCGAAAGAAAAGCTGCCGTCTTGTCCGAAGACCACTTCCCGCATCAGGAAGTACCGCAGTGCGTCCGCCCCCAGGGTTTCCACGATCGTCTCCGCACGGACGATGTTTCCTCGTGACTTGGACATCTTGCTTTCCTCGAAGAGCAGCCAGCCATGAGCCACCACGCTCTTGGGCAGCTCGAGACCTGCGGCCATGAGAAAGGCAGGCCAATAGACACAGTGGAAACGGATGATCTCCTTGCCCACCAGGTGTACGTCGGCGGGCCAAAAGCGCGCGAAACGCTGCTGGTCCTGGGGGGCGTCACTGCCATAGCCGAGGGCGGTGATGTAGTTCGCCAGCGCATCCATCCACACATAAATCACATGCTTTTCATCACCCGGCACCGGGATGCCCCAGTCGAAGCTGGTGCGGCTGATCGACAGGTCTTTCAATCCGCCGCGCACGAAGGAGATGACTTCGTTACGCCTCGCCTCAGGGCGAATGATGAATTTGGGATCGTCGTAGAACTCCAGCAGCTTGCGCTCGAAGGCGGAGAGTTTGAAGAAATAATTTTCTTCGCTCACGGTCTCCGTGATCCGGCCGCAATCGGGGCAGGGCGAACCTGGCGGGGCATCGACATAAAGCTCATCGGACACGCAGTACTGGCCGGTATAGCTGCCCTTGTAGATGAAGCCGCGCTCTTCGATGACTCGGAAGAGCTTTTGCACACCTTTGCGGTGGCGCTCTTCCGTGGTGCGGATGTAATCGTCGTAGCTCAGCCCCATGCGGTCCCAAAGACCGCGGAACTGGCTTGAAACTGCGGTGGCAAACTGTTGTGGCGTTTGTCCCGCCTGCCGGGCTGAGCGTTCTACCTTCTGCCCATGCTCGTCGGTTCCGGTCAGAAGCCAGGTATCAAAGCCCAGGGCTCGTTTGCGCCGGGCGATGGCGTCGGCCACCACCGTGGTGTAGGCGTGACCGATATGCGGCCGGGCATTCACGTAGTAGATCGGGGTGGTGATGTAAAAGCTGGAAGTATCGGACATGAGCAGAACGGTGTTGTGCACCAAGACTGTGCACCCGTCTCAATCTTAACAGGGGGAGCGGTCTGCTAGAATCGGCAAGAAAATCAGGGGTTTTGGGTGTATCGCAAACAGCAGAGACTGCTTCGCGAGCGAGTCCGCTCGGTTCTTCAGGCCAAATACCAGATTGAGCTCCCGCAGATCGCCATCGAGCAACCGCCCGATCTGGAGATGGGCGAGTACGCGCTCCCGGTGGCCTTCGAGCTGGCCCGGCGTCTGAAACGATCGCCGCGCGCGATCGCCGGGGAACTGGTCGCGGAGCTGATGCCGCTGGAGGGTTTTACCTCGTTTGAGGTGGCCGGCGCCGGTTATATCAACGGCAAGCTTGATCGCCATGCCGCCGCCCAGCAGATCGCCCGCGACGATACCCCGGAAGAGCAGAGCCATCTTCGTTCGCTGGTGGAGCACACCAGCATCAATCCCAACAAGGCCGCACACATCGGTCATTTGCGTAACGCGATCCTTGGCGACACCTTTGTGCGCCTGCTGCGGGCCGCTGGGCAGCATGTGGACGTGCAGAACTACATCGATAACACCGGGGTACAGGTTGCCGATGTGGTAGTGGGTCTGACGCACTTTGAAGGTTTCGATCTTGCCGGGGTCAAGCAGTTGCTGGTCGAGCTCAAAGCGAGAGGAGCACGGATTGACGATTACTGCTGGGACCTATACGCGCGGGTTTCGCAATGGTATGAGGCCGCAGAGCCGGAGGCTAAGGAGCGGAAGGAGATCCGTCTTGAAACCCTGCACGCCATCGAGGAAGGTGGCAACGAGACTGCGGAAATTGCCGATCTGGTCTCGACCGCAATCCTGCGCCGGCATCTCGAGACCATGCTACGGCTGGGCATTGAATACGATTTCCTGCCCCGCGAAAGCGAGATCCTCCACCTCAAGTTTTGGGACCTCGCCTTTGCCCAATTGAAAGCCAAGGGCGTTCTCTATCTGGAGACCGAGGGCAAAAACCAGGGCTGCTGGGTTATGCGGCGTGCCTCGACGATTGCGACGCCGGTCGAAGATGCCGTCGATGAAGACGCCAAGGTGATCGTCCGTTCCAATGGAACCGTGACCTATGTCGGCAAGGACATCGCTTATCACCTGTGGAAGTTTGGCTTGCTTGGCCGGGACTTCGGCTACGCGCCCTTCTTTGCTTACAACGACCACATGTGCTGGATCTCGACCGAGGTTGGTGAGGCGATGCATCCCGACTTTGGAGGCGCAGAGGCCATTTACAACGTAATTGACAGCCGCCAGGCCGATCCCCAGGCAAACGTGATTGAGGCCCTGCGCGGTCTTGGGTACACCGATGCCGCTGAGCACTACGTTCACTTTTCCTATGAAATGGTCGCCCTGACGCCACGCTGCGCCCTGGAGTTGGGATACCAGATTTCAGCAGAAGACCGGGAACGTCCGTACATCGAGGTCTCGGGACGCAAAGGTTTCGGGGTGAAGGCGGACGCGCTGCTGGACAAACTCGTTGCGGCGGCAAAAGGAGAAGTCGATAGCCGGCATCCACAGCGCGACCCGGAGGAACGGGGAGGCATTGCCCACCAGATTGCCGTCGGAGCATTGCGCTACTTCATGCTCAAATTCACCCGCAATACCGTCATTGCCTTTGATTTTCAGGAGGCGCTCAGTTTCGAAGGCGAGACGGGACCGTACGTGCAATACGCCGTGGTGCGGGCGCGCAATATTTTTCGCAAGGGGGGCACAACGCCGGAGGCGGCGCTGGTGGAAGTCAATGTCGGCGATTACCTGGAGGGCGAAGGCGCGACCGGTCTCTGGGAGTTGTGGATCATGGCTTCAAGGCTCAGCCTGTTGCTCGAGCAATGCATAGCCGCTGCCGAACCCGCGTACCTGGCGCGGCATGCATTTCAGCTGGCTCAGCTTTTCAACAATTTCTACCACCGTCATCACATCCTCTCCGAAGAGGATCCCAGGCGCAGGCAATTTCTGTTGGCCACCGCCGCGGTCGCGGAGCGCGCATTGGTGCGTTCGCTGGAGTGGTTGGGAATCGCCGTTCCCGAAGTGATGTGAGAGCGAAGAAGCTGTGAGGAAACGTTTCCCCTCGTCAAATGAACCAATGGGTGCGCCCCACATCTCGCTCGTTTTTTGCGGGATGTGGGATACCACCGGCCTGAAGCAGGCTGCGGGTAACTCATCTATTTGAAGGGTACGGCCTTTAGGCCGTACATAACTACTTTGAAATGAGTGCGGCTTTAGCCGCTGAGGGTACGATTTTCCCGCAGGAGAGACTTTTTCCGCAGCCTCTAATAGCTGCTCGCCTCCAAGAGAGCGGGAGTAAACAGCAGATCTTGTTCCCAAATTCCGTCCTGACCACGGATCGTGGGGTGCCCCATATCTCGCTCGTTTTTCGCGAGATATGGGATACCACTGCACCATCCTTGCAATTTCTAAGTCTGGGGTCGTCCTCCATTCATTGAATCGGGCTGCCGTTGACTGTGAGTTGACTGAGCGCCTTCACATCTAATTGCTTCACCGCGTCGGGTAGCGGGGCGTAGTTGAGACCGCTCACGGCCTGCTGCCCGTCGGTCACCACATACGTGATGAATTGCTTCAACGCTGTGCGCTTCTGAACATCCTTGCCATCTTTCGGGATGATCAGGAAGGTCAGCGTGGAAATGGGATATGCGTCGGGCGCCGAGGCGGGCGGATTGGCGATCGGAATGCGCGCGTCGTTCGCTAACTGGTCCTTGAACGCATCGATCGCCGCCGTCGTTCCCGAAGTGCTGGGCAGGACGTACTTGCCGGCCTGGTTCTTGATCGCTGCCACCGGCAGCTTGTTCTGGGTCGCGTACGTGAGCTCGACGTAGCCGATAGAGCCTGGGGATTGCTTCACCTGGCCGGTAACTCCCTCGCTGCCTTTGGCGCCCAGTCCGGTTGGCCACTTAACCGCAGTGCCTTTGCTCACCTGCTGCGCCCAGTCCGAACTAACTGCGGAAAGGTAGGTCGTGAAGGCAGCTGTGGTGCCGCTCCCCTCGGCGCGGTGAACTACGATGATCTTCGAGGTGGGCAGCTTCTCGTCTGGATTGTCCTTCTTGATCAGCGGATCCTGCCAACTCGTGATCTTGCCCAGGAAGATTCCGGCAAGGGTGTCGGAAGACAGCTGCAGAGGCTGCTGCAGACCCTCCAGATTGTAGGTGACACATATGGGTCCGGCCGATTCCGGAATCTGGATCACCGGAGCCATCTGCCTCATATCGTTATCAGACAGAGGTGCATCCGAGGCGCCAAAATCAATTGTGCCGGACTTCACCTGCTGAATGCCCCCGCCGCTCCCGATGGATTGATAGTTGATCTGCACATTGCTGTGAGACTGGTGGAAATCCTGAATCCAACGGCCCATCACCGGATAAACAAAAGTGCTGCCAGCTCCATTGAGCGCGACCGAGTTGGACGAGGAATTGCAAGAGGTCATCAAGCCGAGCGACGACCAAATCGTAACCGCGCAAACAGCGTTTCTACATATCTTTCTGCCGAGCATGGGTCCATCCCCTTACCAAAGTTTAGTGGAGAAGATGCCACGAGACACCCCTCCCGGGCCAGCGTTCATCGACTTTTCACAAATACAATCCAGGGCAACGAGTGGGACGGAAGCAGACTCTCAATAAAGAGGAAGGAGAAAACGAAGTAACGGTAACCAAGGGGTTTTAACCATGAATGCAAAATTGCAGGGAAAGAAAATAGCCATCATTGCAACCGATGGCTTCGAGCAGGTGGAATTGACAGAGCCGAAGAAGGCTCTGGAACAGGCGGGAGCCACCGTCGACGTGATTTCTCCCAAGCCAGGTCGGATCAAAGGCTGGAATCATACCGATTGGGGTGAAAACGTCAAGGTAGACAAGACTCTGGACGAGGCTAAGCCCGCGGAGTATGACGGTTTGGTTCTGCCCGGCGGGCAGATCAATCCGGACAAATTACGCATTGAGCCCAAGGCGGTCGCTTTCGTCACCGACTTCTTTAACTCTGGTAAGCCCATTGGAGCAATCTGCCACGGGCCATGGATGCTGGTCGAGGCCGGGGTTCTGAAAAGAAGGACGCTCACCTCCTGGCCTTCAGTGCGTACCGACATTCGCAATGCAGGTGGTCACTGGGTCGACGAAGAGGTCGTGACCGATCAAAACCTTACCACCAGCCGCAAACCCGACGATCTCCCGGCGTTCAACGAAAGGCTCATCCGGGAATTCAGTCAGGCAAGACCGGCGCAATCGAAACACACGCTGGAGAAACAGCCTGGGAGGGTCGCCGCCTTGTAACCGGTACTGCTAGTTCGCATCGGGCACCTTCACGGTGTCCGATGCGCTTATTTCTTGCCCCTGAAACAACGGCAAGGTAAAGGAGAATGTGCTGCCACGGTTGAGCTGGCTGTCGACCCAAATCCGTCCGGTTTGACGAGCAATTAACCTTTCACACAGGTCAAGGTGAGTGCCCAAACCCTGTCGGCTAGGGCGGTCAGGATTCGAAACCTGGTACATACGTTCAAAAACAGTCTTGACGTCTTCTGGACTCATGCCGGAACCGAGATCGGAAACGGACACGCGGGCGAAACGTGAATCGAGGCCGAATATCTCACCGCGCACTGTCACCTCCCCGTTTTCACCTGTAGCCTTTGCGGCGTTCTCCAGCAGAGTGGCCAATATCTGAGCTACGTCTTGCGGGTCAGCGTACACGGGCGGCAACAGGTCGGGAACGTGGGCCACCAGGCGAATGTTCTTCGCGCTCTCACTCTGCCGGAGCTTTTCGCAGGCCTGTTCGATGGAGATAGCCAATGACATCGAATCAGGCGCGAACGCACGTGCCGCCAATCCGGTAGATGTGCTTTCCAGCAGTTCATCCACCATCCGCTTGAGCTCATCCAGGTTAGATACAGCCACCTGCAACCACTGTTGCTGTTCGCTATTGAGCTCGCCGGCGAATCCGTCCAAGGTGTTAGTCACGTGTAGATAGGACGCGGCCAAAGGCGTACGCAGTTCGTGGGAAACATGGGACAGAAATTGTTCTTTCATCTGGAGCCGCCTCTCGCGGGCGTTCTCCAGCTCAATCGTTTGCCAAAACAGTGCCTGCTCTGCGCTCAACCGGGCCTGGCGAAGCTTCTTTTCTTCCAGAATACGAGCAATCGCTACCGGCAGCCGTCCCAGCCGATCCTTGAGAATATAGTCATTTACTCCAGCCTGGACGCACTTCACTGCCATCTCATCCCCAAGAGCACCGGTGACCAGGATGAACGGGATGTCGTGCTTCAGTTGCTGCATCTGTGCCAGAGCTTCCATTCCACTCCAGCCAGGAAGGGTGTAATCCGCCAGGATTACATCGTAAGAGTAACCGGCGAGCCGTTCGCCGAACGTAAGCGCGGTCTCGACCACGTCAATGATCGGCTCGAAACCCGCTTTGGTCAGCTGGTGCCGGGACAATTCCGCGTCCATGGGGTTATCTTCAATCATCAATACGCGCAGTTGCTTGTGCCAGCTTGTACTCGAACGGGATGCTGATTCCATGTGACTCGGCTCCTATCCAGATGCGTGCTCTCGCCGGCGAACCTTCACTGCGTACGTCGTTTCCCGGTCCTCATCTCTGTGTGGGCACGCAACTCGCGCCCGCCAGCGCGCCGGCGCCTCTTGCCGCAAGAGCGAAAAAGAAAGTTGCACCCTTGTCTACTTCAGCCTTTGCCCAAATCTCTCCGCCATGCTTCCTGACGATGCGTTGCACAGTCGAAAGCCCTACGCCCGTCCCCTCAAATTCGTCGGCGCGATGGAGCCGCTCGAACACGCCGAACAACTTACCCGCATATCGCTGGTCAAAGCCGGCGCCATTGTCTCGCACGAAGAAGACGGGCACTTCCTCCTCCTCAATCCGGCCCACTTCAATAACAGCGATCTCACGCGCCCGGGTATATTTCACGGCGTTCGAGAGCAGGTTGGTAAACACTTGTTTCACCAGGGCGGGATCGCACTCGATAGAGGGCAGGTCGGCAATTTGCCAATCGATTCTACGACCCTCAAACTCCGGCTGCATGTCTACCAACACATCCTTGACCAGGGAATCGAGGTCGGTAACCACACGCGCGAGCTCTCGTCGTCCAATCCGGCCCAGTTTCAGCAAGCCCTCGACAAGTTGCGCCATGTTGTTCGCGGCATCCTGAATCCGCTCCAGATAATGCCTGGAGTTGTCGTCCATCCTGGCCCAGCACTCCTCGCGCAAAATCTGTGAAAAGGAGCTGATGTGACGCAAGGGTGCACGCAGATCATGGGAAACCGAATAGGAAAAAGCCTCGAGATCCGCGTTCGCGGAATTAAGCTGCGCCGTGCGCTCCTGTACTCGTTGTTCCAGGCTGTCTTGCACGTCCTGCAATGCAGTGTCGCGCTTTTGAATCTGCTCCAGCATTTCATTGAATGTGTCAATCAAGGTCGACAGCTCGTCGCGATTGCGGGAAGGGCGCACGCGGACAGAATAGGTCCTCTCCCGGGAAACGACGCGAGCCGTCTCCACCAGGTTCAGAATGGGTTCAGTGACCACTCGACGGATCTGCGACGACATCAACACGGCCGCGGCCAGCGACATGAGGAAGACGACGCCGACGATGACCACGTATTGCTCCAGGCGATGAATCAACTCCTGTATATCCGATCGGATGTACACCTTACCGACATTCTTTCCTTGAAGAACGATCGGGCTCGACACCATGAGCTTCCGATTGTTGAACCAGTCAGAACCCCCGGAAGAAGAAGCGATGGTAGCCGCTCCGGACGGTTTCTGTTCCCCGCTGTCTCGGCTGTAGGTGGCGAACATGCTTCCGTCGACAGCGGTAATGGCGGCATCTGTTACGTTGGGCGCTGACCGCAATGCCGACAAGGTCTTCTCCGCCGATTGGGGATCGGCGAACAAGAGCGCGGAGGCGCTGTTGGACCCGATGATCTGAGCCTGAATCGAAAGCTGGTGCATCATCGCATTCCGAACGCTGATCTGGTCGTAGGTAATCAGCGCTACACTGGCCAACGCGAGCGCAATCCCGCTGACCATCATGTTCATCCGGGTCAGCTTCTTGAGGATCGAGTAATCGCGAAAGCCGGGCATCTGGGTCAATCTCCAGCTGGAATCGTTCTTCTTATGGTGGTTGCCACTTTGAGCAGCTCGGAGCTCAGAGTCAGATTGGCGCGCTCCGCGGCCGCCAGGTTGACCTCGAAACGAACTCGATCCTCGACCAGGAGAAACTGAACCATTCCCCCGCGCCGGGTGAACTCGGGTAGATCGCTTACCGTCAGGACGCTCGCACCTTGGAGAATGGTGAGAATCTCCTTCAGCCGGCCGCTCTCCGAAGAGCTGATGAAGAGGACGCGGCAATTCGCCGCCTCCTGAGGAGTAGAGATTCGCCGGGCCGCGACGCTCTTGCCGGCGACGGTTTCATCCGCAAAGATGTTTGCCAGGGCAGGGCCAAAGGGATCCTGGCCGAGTACACAAATGTTGAAAGAGTTCACGCCCGCGGCCGCGCTGGCCGGCCAGACAACAAATTGGCTGAAGTTATAAAGGTAAGTTGCTTCCACTTGGTACCGGGTAGGTCTCTGCTGCGCGCGGGCAGTGGAAGCGGTGAGCAGTGGGACAGCCACCATAAGGCTGCAAAGCAACCGCATCCGCTCGCGCCACAAGCCGCGATGCGGTGAAAAAGCGATTGTCTGATCATCGGAGGTCATAGGTGTGATTCGCCACCTGGCTTATGTGTAGAGCAAATGAGAGTAGGAGCCGTTCTTAAGCAGGTCAATCTCCCAATCGCCATACAAGCTTCGCGTAAACACCTCTCCTCACTTGAACCAGGCCGCTCGGGTCCCCTCCGAACTGGGCGAAATGTGGCTGTAACAGGTTTTGACCGGTCACGAACAATTGCAGTTGCTGGGTAGCGTGCCAGCCGAACCTCGCGTCCGCTGTCTCGTAGCTTCGAACCATCTGTGCGGGCAGCGCCTCGACATAACGAAAGGTCTGGTCGAATTCAAGGTGCTTGTTCAGGTTCACCAGAGACTCGGTTACGAGCTGGTTGCGTGGAGTCGATCCTTCGTCCTGTGCGGCGCTGCTTGGATCGTTGCTCCAGGGCTCGTTTTTCAAATCCATATTCAAATAGGCATACGAGGCTCTCAGTTCCCACCAACTCACCGGCTTCCAATCGGGCGCCAGCTCAAATCCGCCGGCATCGCCGTGGATCCCGTTGCTGGTGAGCACGGGGAGAATCGCATGCGCTGGGGAGGGTGTGGTTTCCAGGAAGGGCACACCCAACTGAAAGCTGTAAAGATCGTGGTATTGGTTGTAAAACAAAGCGACATCGACGTACCAGGAAGACGTAACCAGGGTGCGGAAGCCGGCTTCATAAGCGATCAGTTCTTCGGAATGGAACTGGCGATTGCCGTAGATGCGCAGAAAGATCGGCAGCGTGGTCGTCCCCTCGTAGCCTGTGAGTTGAATCTGCGTGTCGAGGCGGGAGGGAGTGCGCACTGCCCGGCTGATCGAGGCCCAAAAGGTCTGGTGCGGATTTTGGTTCCACAGCAGACGCGCGCTGGGCTGAAACTCAAAACCGGTGTAGTTGTTATGTTCAACCTTCGACCCCACGGTCAGGGAGAGCTGGTCATGCAAGAGAGGAATCGCGTCCTGCACGAACCCGCTGTAGATCTGGTCTGTCAGGTGGCGGGGCAGGAAGTCGAGAATGGGGACGCGTTGAACAAAATCGCCCGGGCTCACGCGGGCCCCAAGCCCCCAGAGGAGGTCTTGCCCGCCGTGAAGCTTCAAATGGTCGAGGGCATCAATATCGACGGTGTTGCGAGTTTCCCCGTAATCAGGCTCGAAATGCGAGGTGCGGTCGAAGTAAGCCTGGACCTGGAAGTCTGACCGGTCGCTCTGCACGCGTCTCCAGCGAGCCAGCAGATTCCCCCCGTTCAAGTCCGCATTCCCGGTCTGCGTGACTGCGGAGGGTGGAGAATAAGACGAGACAGTGTTTTCTTCGCCGGCGATCTCATGGTAGATGTCGCCTTGAAGCGTGAAGCTGTCACGGTGGGCTTTGGCCCAGTCCGCGCGGAATCCCGCCTGGCCCATGCGCCAGTCATCGAAGTTTGGCCCGTCGGAATGAAACTCGGGCCCATTCGTAAAGCCCATGACGTAGGCCCGGTAATTGAAACCGTGACTGTTCTGTGCCCCATAACGGGCGTCTCCGGTGCCCTGGTCCACATTGCCGCCTCCAGCGGTGAGCAGCGCCCCGTGGGTATCTGTGGAACTCTTGGTAATGATATTGATGACCCCGTCGACGGCATTAGCTCCCCAGATGGTGCCGCCGGGCCCACGGATCACCTCGATGCGCTCGATGTCGAGCAGCGGAGTCGCTTGCGCCTGCCAATAAACCCCCGCGTAGAGGGGCGCGTACACGCTCCGTCCGTCGATCAGCACCAGCAGTTTATTGGCGAGCTCGGCTCCAAATCCGCGAATGCTCACTGACCAGTGATCGGAGTCGATTTGGGCCACCTCAACCCCGGGAGCGAGGCGCAGCACGTCGGGCAAATTGGTGGCCCCGGAGCGGCGGATATCCTCCTGCGTAATCACGTAAATTGCAGCGGGTGTCTTCCACACCTCCTCCGGCTCTTTCGATGCGGTGGTTACTTCCACGTTCCCGAGTTCCGCCAGGCTCATCTGCTTGAGCGGCGCGGCGCTGTCCTGGTCGGCGTAGCTGCGCTCCGCCCAACTTGCACTGGCCAATCCTGCGAGCAGCAGCAAGCATGACGTTCTCTGCAAAGAGAGCCTGGTAATGGCGCGATGGCATGGTTTGTTCACAGATGGCCCTGGGTGAGAGAACAGGATCAGTCTCCGCCCGAGCTTGTGGCGGGCAAGGTCGCAGGCAGCGGAGTCTGGTTCACCACCAGCCAGTACATGCCGAGCTGTTGCACAACTTGCTGGAATGTGTCGAAATCCACCGGCTTTTGAATGTAGCTATTAACGTGCAGCCGGTAGCTTTCCAGCATGTCTCGCTGTTCATTGGAGGAAGTCAGCACCACGACCGGGATCATGGCGGTTCGGGGGTCGGTGCGAATGGCTTGCAGGACTTCGAGTCCATCGACCTTGGGCAACTTCATATCGAGGAGGACTAGTTTGGGAGCATGAAACGGGGTTCCTGCGTGAGGCCCGCGGCAGAAGAGAAATTGCAGAGCTTCCTCGCCGTCGCGGGCGATGTGCACCTTGTTCGCAACTCTGCTGCGGTTCAATGCAACCAGGGTCAACTCTACGTCGAGGGCGTTATCTTCCACGTACAAGATCTCGATTTCATCGTGCGTCATGACTCACCTGCGGCAGTAGATTTTGCTCCATTCGCCGAACCCCGGCAGCCTGCCGCCAGGGTAAAGAAAAAAGTGGCTCCCTTGTCGACCTCGGCTTCGGCCCAAATGCGGCCGCCATGCTTTAGGACGATGCGCTGGGCTGTGGCCAGTCCTATCCCTGTGCCTTCGTATTCTTCCGCTGAGTGGAGGCGCTGGAAGACACCGAACAGCTTGTGTGCGTAGCGTTGGTCGAAGCCGGTGCCGTTATCGCGTACGAAGATCGTAGGTGCGCCGTCCGTCGTAACCCGGCCCACCTCGATGGATGCCTTTTCGCGCAGCCGTGTGTATTTCACGGCATTCGAAAGCAGGTTCGCAAACACCTGCTTCACCAGGGTCGAATCGCATTCAATCGAAGGCAATTCCCCGATCTTCCAATCAATCTCGCGGCCTTCGTATTCCTGCTGCAGGTTGGCGACGGCTCCGCCCACGAGCAGGTTCAGGTCGGTCGGCCTGGGCACTAACTCCTGCCGGCCGATTCGCCCCATTGCCAATAGGTCGTCGATCAGCCGGCCCATGTTTTTTGCGCCGTCGCAGACGAACCGCAAGTAGTCTTGCGCGGTCGTATCAAGGCTTGCACTGTAGGTGTCTCTGAGAATCTTGGAGAAGCCGCTAATGTGGCGCAAGGGGGCGCGCAGATCGTGGCCAACGGTGTATGAGAAAGCTTCCGACTCCTTGTTCGCAGCCTCGAGTTGCGCAGTGAGTTCCGCGACTAAAACCTCCAGCTGTGCCACACGCTGGCTCATCTGTTCTGCTGCCCGCTTACGTTCGTTGAACTGATTCGTAAGCTCCACAATTACCGTTTCGGCCTTCCTGCGGCTATCAGCGACGGCGACAAAAAGCACAGCGGCGGCGATCAAAATGGTCAGTACGGCCACCAGGACTCCGACCGATACTGCGGGGAGAATTTTGGCGGCGCCGAGGGCGATCATGGCGCTCACAATTCCCGGCTGGCCCAGATCGTGCAGAAAGGACGGCGTGTGGTCCATGATAGGCCCGGGCATGACATAGCCCTCATCGGCAAAAGGCTGGTGAGCCTGAATTATCTAGGAGATAAACCTCTCTCCAGCCGGCCTGAAGTAATGTTGCCGTTGCAGCCGGGACACTGGCGACGCTGGAGCTAAGAGGACGAATGCCACCGCCACTCCCAATGGATTGATAGTTAATCCGCACCTTAGTGTTTAACGGCTGATTCAGGAGTAGAACCAAATCTGCGAAAATGCGCGACCCTTCTATGGGTTACGGATATCGTGCTTCGTATCAGGGCCGGACTTTAGTCGGGCCCTGGAGTTGGGGTACATATTTCAGAGTTGCGAATTGGCCGTCGTCCATCCAGCAGTTGACAATCCGCTGTGAGCGGCGCGAGCCGTCGAGGGCTTTGCTTTTGTAAAATTTGATAAAATTCGATGCTTTTTGGTGTTTTGGGCGGCCCTCCGGGCCTCGATGGGATCTGATGGGCTAAAGACAACAACCATCTTGGCAGAGAAAAAAGCGCAGGGGCTAAAAGCCCAGATCTTGGTTGGCCTTCTAACGGCCCGACTAAAGTCGTGCCCTCATACAAATCATCATAGCGTGAGTGGTCGAGGGCTTTGTTTTTGTAAAATCCGATAAAATTCGATGCTTTTTGGTGTTTTGGAGGGATGAACAGCCAAAGCGCAGGTTTTCGTTTCTTCGGAGAGCTCAGCGGCGCCGGGCAAAGGGGTTCTTTTTTATGGAGAAGGGGACTCTGGTGTCGGGAGCAAAATAATCGGCCATGGGGACACGAGGCGCCGATGAGGTCGCCGGCGA
This sequence comes from Acidobacteriaceae bacterium, assembly GCA_035695685.1. Lineage (GTDB taxonomy): Bacteria > Acidobacteriota > Terriglobia > Terriglobales > Acidobacteriaceae > PALSA-350. The sequence continues at coordinate 27,495 of DASRRN010000635.1, forward strand.
GGGGTCCAAG
>DASRRN010000636.1:0-4416 GCA_035695685.1 Acidobacteriaceae bacterium
TTCGAAGGTCTCGAATGAGGTGCCATATAGATCGTAGCGGCCGGCAATATGTTGTTGCCGCGCTGGGTGTCCGGGCGAACAGGGGTAACGTTCCATGGTGAGCACAATCGGCTCATCCGGCCGCCTGGTGCAATGGTAGTCGCCAATGCTAACGCGACGGTCCAGGTCGAACTGAGTGAAATAAGATCCAGGCGCAGTGACGCTTCGCGTCTCTAAACGGACGAAGCTTTCCCAATTTCTTAGAGCCACGTTGGTGTAGACGATCGGCACCTTCTCCGCTGATCGCAGACGCGCCACTTGCGCTGCCGGCAACTCGCTTGTGAGTAACGGAATAACCTGGTGCCAGCAAGCCAGAATGCAATGGGCCCCCTTTACCGTGTATAGCCGCCCCTGCTGTACGTAAGTCACCTCCACCTCCTTAGCGGTGGACGGGTCTCCCTCATGGCGTACGCGCACGACAGTGCTGTTCAAGCGGATGCGTGTCGCGTGGGCCGGCTGGTCAAGCTGCTCATAGCGAACCTGCGAAGTGACAATGTCGTCTGCCGATTTGCCGGGTACAGCCTCGGGAATCAGGGAACGCACCAGGAGTCGCGCGATGGACGCGTTTCCATCGGGGAAATGAAAGAAATATTTTTCGGCTTCCTCGTTGGGGATGGCATCGCGGCCCATGCCTGGGCCCGGGCCAGGCGCGAGTTTGAGCGCCTCGAAGCCGGGCATGTCCAAACCCCAGGCATCCTGGGCCGAGATAGCGTCAATGCCGACACCATAAAGCGATTTCTGCTCCGGGTCCAGCAGGGTCACAACCTGACGGTCAACCTTGACCAGGTTAGTTAAGTAGTCGGCGTAGCTCATACGCGCGAGCTTTGCCTTCTTCTGATCCGAAGAGAGGCCCGGCATCAGATCCTCTTCAAGGGCATAAAGGCGCTTCAGATCCGCTTTGGCTTTGTCTGTCAGCGGAGCTTGCGCGGCGAATTCGTGCCACATCCTCTGGTCCTGCCAGTCTGAAGGGTGGGCCACAAGGCGATCGGCGCCGAAGGTTTCCTGGTCAAAGAAATATTTCTCCTTCAGTCCAAGAGAGTCATATGCCTTTTTGTCCAAGTGCTTTGCATAAGAGGAAACATCGATGCCCAGATCGCGGATTACTCCCTTGGCTACAGGACTATAGGGAGCTGGGCTCTCGATCGAAAACGTGCCGCCAAAGCCCAGCATGAAAGTTTTGTCCACCTGAAACTCATTGCGCTTCGCGTGTCCTCCAAAGTCGTCGTGGTTCTCGAGAATGAGGACGCGCGTGGTCTTTCCGGCAGACTCGTGGAAGAAGCGCGCGGAAGAGAGGCCGCTGATGCCGCCGCCTACCACGATCAGGTCGTAGCTTTCGCCCGTGCTCTCGGGCTGTCCGGCGTTTTTCCAGAAGGTGCCGTCGCGCAGCTGATGCGCCACTTCGAACGAACCGACGTGGCTACCGCGCAATCCGTGCGCGGCGGGCGGGTCATAGCCTGGACGATCTTGCGGTTCTGCTTCCCCTTGGGCGAATGAGTGCGGGGTCATCGCCGCGGCAATGGCCATGGCCGCTCCGTTCATGAAGTCGCGGCGAGTAATGCGGCAATCCATGCCCAATTCTTTGTCAGTCCAATTCATCGATTGATTATCTCCGTCTTCTCACTGGTCATCAGCCACTGTGACAGAAAAATGGTGATGACCGAAAACAAAAAGATCAGGGTGGCGATGGCATTCATTTCCGGGGTCGCGCCGCGCCGCAGGCGTGACCAGATCTCGAGCGGCAGCGTGTTCTCCCTGCCGATGAGGAAAAAAGTAACCGCAATCTCATCCATGGAGAGGGTGAAAATCAGCAGGGCGGTGCCCAGCAACGAGGTCCGCAAGCCAGGGAGGACGATGCGCGTCAGAGTCTGGATCCCGGTCGCTCCAAGGTCAGCGGAAGCCTCCTCGAGGGAGCGATCGAGCTTGGCCAACCCGGCAAAAATCTCCGTCGCGGCAACCGCTGTCAACGCTGTCGAATGTCCGAGAATTACGGTAACAAGACTCAGATGAAATCCGCTGCTAACAGTCAACAACAGCAGGGAGATGCCGGTGATTACGCCGGGAACGATGAGCGGCAGCAGGACCAGCCGTTGAAAGGCGGCTTTGCCCGGGAACGAATAACGATCAAGTGCGTAGGCTGCGGGAAAGCCGATCAACATCGACAAGACGACGGTACAGAGGGCAACCATGGCGCTATTACCCACTGAGGTCCACATCGCGGAGTCGTCGAACAGCGTGCGATACCAATCGAGCGTCCAATGTTGCGGTGGAAAGCCACCCACGCCATCGCGATTGAAGGAATAGACTACCAACACGACTATAGGTAAGTACAGAAAAGCATACGCCGCGGCGGCGTACGCGGTCGAGAGCGCGGGTAGCGCACGGTTGCCGGCCTTCATGCCACTCTCCATCGTCGTTCCAGCCTTTGCGTAATAGTGAGAATGACAAGCACCATCACCAGGATGAGCACGGCAACCGCCGCCCCTAGTGGCCAGTTGTAGTCTGCGCCGAAGAGGTTGGCCACGATATTGGCGATCATCACGCTGCTCGGCCCACCCAGGAGCAGGGGCGCTAGAAAATCACCGAAACTGAGCAGAAACGCGAAAGTCGCGCCGGAGAGAACACCCGGTAGGGAAAGAGGCAAGATCACCCGGGTGAAGGTCTGCCAAGCGGTTGCTCCCAGGTCACTCGACGACTCGAGCAGTTCAGGCGGAATCTTCTCCAGCGCAGCAACAACCGGTAGCACCACAAAGGGCACATAGATGTGGGTGAGCGTCACGATCACGGCAAAGGGGCTGTACAACAGAAAGCCCAGAGGATGTCGCGTTGCGTGGCACCAGAGCAACAGGGTGTTCATCACCCCCTCGTTGCCGAAGATGACTTTCCAGGCATAAGCGCGTACCAGGTAGCTGATCCACAAGGGAATGATCACTGCCTGGTATAGAATCCGCCTGTACTTGCCGGCCTGAAAGACAAGAAAACAGGCCAGGGGATAGCCGATCAGTAAAGAAAGGAGCACCACCGAAAACGCAATACGCATGGAACGGAGAATGACGGTGAGGTAGAGCGGCGTTTGGAGCAAATGCAAGTAATTCGCGAGGGTTAGATGGTGAACCACTTGCTGCCCAGCGTCCAGACTCCAGAAGCTATAACAAAAGAGAAGACAATAAGGCGTGAAGAGGAACAGTGCAATCCAGGCGAACGGTGGCAGCGTCACCAGCCACGCAGACAGCCGGGAGCGTGCCATGTTATTCCTGCTCCAGCGGAACCAGGTCTTGTGCCCGGAAGGCAAACCAGCCGCCGTTACCGCGGGGCCCGGCAACGCGCGCCGATAGCTCCGTTCCGGACGCGCAACGCAACGTAAGCAGCGAATCAGCCCCGTGGAACTGTTCTGCAACCACTTCTGCGACAAACGGAACCAACTGCTCACCCGCCTGCGCGGTCTCCGTTACAGGAGCGATACACTCCGGACGCAGCGAAAACGTGACCGCGCCGTCCGCCACATTGACCGGTACAGAAAAATCGGCGCAGTCAGCCACGCCGTCCAGAACCGTCCCCTGGACGAGGTTGCTCTTGCCCAGAAACGAAGCCGAATACGCAGTCCGCGGCGTTGAGTAGATACTGCGGGGCGTGCCGCACTGCTCCACCTTGCCGTGGCGAAGCAAGACCACGCGGTCGGAGATGGCTAGCGCCTCACTCTGGTCATGAGTAACAAAAATAAAAGTGATACCGACCTCGCGCTGCAGCACCTTCAGCTCACGCTGCATTTCAAAGCGCAGATTCGCATCCAAGGCGGAGAGCGGTTCATCGAGCAACAGAAGCCGAGGCCGGTTGACCAGCGCCCGGGCCAGCGCCACCCGCTGCTTCTGGCCACCGCTGATTTGCCGGGGAAAGTGCTTGGAAAATCCCTCCATGTGGACTTTCTTGAGAGCTTCCTCTACGCGTGCAGTCATTTCGTCGCGGGCACATCCACGCACCCGCAAGCCGTAGGCTACGTTGTCGAACACACTCATATGGGGAAACAGGGCGTAGCTTTGAAAGACGGTATGAATGGGGCGGCGATGAGGCGGCAATGCATCGAGCTGTTCATCCTCCAGAAAAATGCGTCCGCCGGTCGCCTCCTCAAAGCCAGCCAGGATGCGCAAGAGCGTGGTCTTGCCCGATCCGCTTTCGCCCAGCAGGGTAAGAAACTCGCCCCGCTCCACCTCAAGCGAAATGGAGGCGAGCACGGTGTGCTCGCCGAAGCGTTTGCTCACGTTCTCCAGGCGCAGAAAATTGCTCATGTCGAGCCCTTCACTGGCTGGCCTTCACTTCATTCCAGATCTCGGTATATTTGGCGCGCCGCGGCACATCCTGCCAGAAGACAATCTGGCGCTGATA